>JBBSFA010000823.1:0-2407 GCA_038239185.1 Elainellales cyanobacterium
AAGGAGGAAGAGATTGATGCCAAACCAAAGTATGTCCCCGCAGCAACAGCTTATTTGTCTTGGCAAAGTTTACTATCCAGTCGCCCGTCGTGAAATCAAAAGCATTTGGACTTGGACGCAGAGGATAAGGTGGGAAATACCACTTGAGACCTCCAGCTACTAATAGGTTACACTCCTGGAGAATATGCCCAGCGAATGCTGCATCAGACGAAAGATCGGTATAAGAACTCTCTGTTCCAAATAACAGCCCTTTGCCTACTGCTCGCTCTTGTAGAGATTGAATCCCTTTCACCTTAAAGCTACGACTAGGATTGTCAAGCGCTTTCCCTATAGCATGTCTACGCAATTCTTTTTGCGTTAGAGTTCCTAAACCTACCAGTACACTTAATTTGAGGGCTTTTCGGCGGCTCAGCCGTATGTTTCTTAACAAGGATATAACCCTCCCGAAATGCTTTTTCAACTCTCCACGGATCTGTCGTTGATTGCAACCCCCCATTGATGTAGCTCTCGATTTGCCTGAATACAAAGCGCAATATCCACAAGGCAGGCTGCGATCGAGAACGGCAGCAGAATGAGGGTTTTATGGATCGGGCGATGCCGTATTCCGCCAAATCGGCGCACTAGTAACCATCCCGGAATTGCCCACCACCCTTTCCGTTTTACCGTCTCTTGAACCAGAGTATTGAGCCACAAGGGATTCTCAACGTTTTGAAGCTTGACTAGCTGGCTGAAGGGAGTTTGGTCTTCTCGCTCTAATTCTGTATAGAGATAGGTGTTGATGGTATTGCCCACTACCTGTCTTTGCTCATGACGCAACCACTGAGTCATATTGGTATAAGCTTCAAAGACGTGGGATGCCGAACTGGCTCGAACGACCCGTTCTGAGAATTCTGGGGCAGTGAGGTCATGCGTAACAATCATTTTTAACAAGTAACCATCTTCCACCAGTATGCCGATTGGCATCCAGATCTGTCGTAAAATCGAGGCACGACCGCAGTAAAGCTGACCGCAGATCCAAACGGACTTGGCTCCCGAAACTTGAGATGCCATCAAAGATAGCTTTTCGATCGGATTCTTCTTTTGCTTAAATGTAATGTCTTTAATATGTCGATCGACCGAAACCCAAGCGGTAGAATTCTGTTCTAGAGTTTGAACGAGCGAGTCGAGTGTTTCCAGCTCCAGAAATTCAATATCAGCATCCATGAGAATCAAGTAGTCTGCGGCTGGATTGGCAAAACCGTGTACGTAGCAGTTCCAAGCATTGGCTTTGCCGGGTCGATCGACTTCACACACTTGGTACTGTACGTTGGGATGAGCCACAGTTGCTGTCAAAGTTTCCAGCGTTGTGTGGCTGATCTCAGCGGTGCGATCGTGACAACCGTTGGGCACTACAATCACTTCGATCGATTGAGCCAGCTTATCCGTCTGAAAAATACTTTGCTGGAACAGAGAATGTAACGTTTTACCAATAGAATCGGCTTCGTTGTAAGCCAGAACACCAATACTGACGTGCAATTTTTTACCCTCTCGCTCTTCAATTAGTTGACCATCTTACGCTTGCGGCATTTCCAGTATTGACTGGCAATTAACCCAACAAACTGCACATTTCCAATCACATAGCGTCGCCAGAGTCGGCGTGGTTCCATGATCAAGCGGAAGAGCCATTCCAGCCCCAGTTTCTGCATCAAAACTGGAGCGCGTTGCACCATCTGACTGACTAACTCAAAACTTACTCCAATGCCGACCGATACAGGCACTTCAAGTTCCCGATAGTGGGTCTCAATCCATTTTTCTTGTTTGGGAGCACCTAGTCCAACAAACAACAGATCGGGAGCCGCCGTCTTAATTTGGACGTTGATTTGGGTCAGTTCTTCGGGTCTGGACTCAAATCCATAGGAAGGACAGTACGTTCCAACAATTTGTAGAGCCGGATGCCGTTGCTGCAACACGATTTGAGCGCGCTGAGCTGCCTCTGGTCGCCCACCTAGCAGGAAGACTTTTAACCCTTTGTCCGCTGCAACCGCACATAGCCGTTCAAATAGATCCGTACCGTTGACCCGACCGTCCAAGGGAGTGCCTAATACCTTGCCCGCCCATAATAGCGGAACCCCGTCAGGAACGACGAGAAAGGCATGACGATATATTTCCTGAAAATGTGCGTCTTTTTGCAGCAGTATAATATGCTGAGCGTTGGGTGTGACTACATATTCTGGCGTTCCGTCAGCAAGCGCATGGGTGATAATGCGATCAACGACTTGATCAAAACTGTAGGGATCGATCGCTACTCCACCAATGTTGACTCTCATTCCGTTTCTCCTAATCGAGCTGATGGCTGCAATTCGTGATAAATCTGCGTCAGGTGTTTGTAGAAGACCTTGATGTCTAGAGGAATAACCCGTTCTCTGGC
>JBBSFA010000824.1:0-2400 GCA_038239185.1 Elainellales cyanobacterium
AAAAAGAGCGCTTAAGAAATTAGAGTACGGTATTGCGATCGCTTCGTCAAGCGTAATGCAGAAGGTTTTTAGAGGGTTGGGGCGATCGGGCTGATAATCTTTACAAGCGATCGGTGTCAGCAGTTTTGTCGTCGGTCTACAACTCAAAGCAAACTGCGAATCACTGACTCATTTTGCCTATTTGCTTACTCATTTCAGTAGTTTCCGCAAGCAGAAAGCCTATTTGCTTTCTCAAACCGCAGTTTGTTAACTCATTTTGCCTATTTGCTTATTCATTTCAGTAGTTTCCGCAAGCAAAAAGCCTATTTGCTTTCTCAAACCGCAGTTTGCTTGCTCATTTCAGTAGATCACGTAATCCTGGCTACGATCGCTCAAAATTTTTGCTGCTGCTGCCTCCTAACTTGCGATCGCCAAAATTGCTCCTCCAGAAACAAGAAATGCGATCGCCCGATCGCAAAGTCAGATCGTCAGCAATGCCGCCGCTGCCAATGCCGCTACTGTGCGAACGTGGTTCCAAATTGTCCAGTTTGTCAGATATTTAGCCCATAGGTTAGCGCCCTCAGCGCTGTCGGGTTTGACGATCGCCAGTGCATCATTCAGCGGGACATTGAAGGCGATCGTCACCAGAAGGGTGCCAATTAGATAGAGCAGACTGCCCAAGAGCCAGTAGCGAGAACCCGGTTGATGCCACTTCAACACTGAAGCAACAGCCAGCAGGGCACAAGTGACCCCTGTTCCCAGGAAGACTGTCATAAACCACGGATTAATGACGGTGATATTGATCGATTGCATGGTTGCAATTCCCTGCGCGGGCGGTTGTTGAGCCAGCGCATTCATCACAAAGGTTGAGAAGGCAAAGAAAACGCCTGCGATCAGTCCACAGCCCAGGGCTGAGACTAGCTTCAACGTCAAAAGTGAGGAGTAAGTGATTGCCATAAAATCTCCGGTGAATAGTTATTGATGAGCCTTTTAAACGGTTAAGAAGCTTAGAATTGAACGAAATCCCGATCGCCGCGATGCCGACTGATTTAATATTTCCTTTAATTCTGACTGATCTGTCACCCCTCTGGATTTCCCTCAAAACGGCTGGACTGGCGACGATCGCCACTTTCGCGATCGGCACGGCTGCGGCTTACGGGATGCTGAACTATCGCGGTCGCTGGAAATCGCTGATTGAAGGCATTTTGATTGCGCCGCTGATTCTGCCGCCTACCGTTGTGGGATTTCTGCTGCTGCTGCTGTTGGGCAGAAATAGTCCACTCGGACAGCTCATGCAGTCATTTAACTTCACGATCGTCTTCACCTGGTATGCCGCTGTCGTAGCTGCGATCGTCGTCTCGTTTCCCCTAATGTACAAAACAGCATTAGGTGCCTTTGAACAAATTGACAGTAGTCTGCTGCAAGTTGCCCGAACATTGGGCGCATCGGAAACACGAGTTTTCTGGCAAATTCTCCTACCGCTAGCAGCACCCGGACTTGTGGCAGGAGTCACCCTGGCATTTGCAAGAGCATTGGGAGAATTTGGGGCAACGCTGATGCTGGCTGGCAATATTCCAGGACAAACCCAAACGATGCCAATGGCAATCTACTTTGCCGTTGAAGCCGGAGACATGCAGGAAGCTTGGCTATGGGCGATCGCCATCATGACCTTATCGCTGTCGGGTCTGATGATCGTGAATCGCTGGCAGCAGCGCTATGGACAGCAGCGATCGCCAACAGGGCTGCTAGAAGCCAATGAGCCAGTGAACCGGGGGGGGCAATGGACGGAGCCTGCTCAGTTAGGGAATTCCTTTAGACAGGAAACTCAACTGAATACGCAACTGAATACCCAAACAGGATTGCTCGTTGAAATTGAAAAACATCTCTCGAACTTTGCGATCGACCTAGCTTTTACAGCACAGCAAGAAAATCTGGGGATACTCGGCGGATCGGGTTCGGGAAAAAGCCTGACTCTCCGCTGCATTGCGGGAGTGGAAACGCCAACCCAAGGGCGAATTGTCTTGAATGGGCGCACCCTGTTTGATTCTGATCAACAGATTAACCTACCCAGCCACAAACGCAACGTCAGTCTGGTGTTTCAGAACTATGCGCTGTTTCCCCACCTAACGGTTGCCCAAAATATTGCCTTTGGCTTGCAGCCGCTGCCCCAATCACAGCGCCAACAGCGAGTTGAACAACAGCTTGCGTTGGTACAAATGCAGAAGTTGGGCGATCGCTATCCACATCAGCTTTCGGGGGGACAACAGCAGCGGGTGGCTTTGGCAAGGGCATTGGCAACCGAACCGGAAGTGCTGTTGCTAGATGAACCCTTTTCAGCCCTCGATACCTACCTTCGCAGCCAGATGGAACGGCAGTTGTTAGAAACGCTGGCAACCTATCGCGGCATTACTTTATTTGTCA
>JBBSFA010000825.1:0-2399 GCA_038239185.1 Elainellales cyanobacterium
AGCGCAACCGGATACACGGTGCTGGGTTGGGGCAGCGATCGCCCCGAAACCACAGTGCAAAAGTTGCTCAGCCGCTACTACATAGATCAGCTCAATCAGCAAGATTTCTTGCAGCTCCGGCATCAAATTAACCAAAAGCTCACCAATCTGCTGAAAAAGCTACACATCAAAGCCCAAGACTTTCGATCGCGCTTACAGATGTCTGACCAAGCCGATCAATCCAGAGAACAGGCTGACTTACTAATGGCGTATCTCCAGGAATGGCAACCTGGGATGAAACAAATCACGCTGTCTGACTTTGCGACGAATGAGCCTGTAACCATTTCGCTCAATCCCGAAAAGAACGCGGTTCAGAATGCTCAAACGCTCTATAAGCGCCACCAAAAGTTAAAACGATCGCGCAATGCTTTAGAACCGCTGTTGAGCGAAGTTCAGGAAGAAATTGATTACCTCGAACAGGTTGAAGTGGCGATCGCTCAGGTAGAGCAATACCGCGATCGTGATGATCTCACTTCCCTGATCGAAGTCCGCGACGAGCTAATCCAACAAGGTTATCTGACCGATCCCGATCGACGCTACCGCCCCCCCAACAGCGCTGAAGTCACGCCCTATCTTCGCTACCAATCCCCCAATGGCTACGAAATCCTGATCGGACGCAACAATCGCCAGAACGACCAGCTCACGTTTCGCCTAGCAAATGACTACGATCTCTGGTTCCACACCCAAGAAATTCCTGGCAGTCATGTCCTGCTGCGCCTTGATCCGGGTTCAGTTCCCGACAAAGCCGACCTGCAATGCACGGCAGATTTAGCGGCTTATTACAGTCGGGCGCGTCAAAGTGAGCAAGCGCCCGTCATTTACACAGAGCCTAAATTTGTCTACAAACCCAAAGGGGCAAAACCGGGGCTTGCCATTTATAAGCAAGAAACTGTGATTTGGGGCAATCCGCAGCGGGCGCTAGCTTTTCTGTAAAAAATTGGCGATCGCTCCCTAAGTTATGATATTTTGGTAAAGCTGGCAATTTGAATTGCAGCACATGGCTCAGTAGCTCAGTGGTTAGAGCAGGGGACTCATAAGCCCAAGGTCGCAGGTTCAAATCCCGCCTGAGCCATCAAGGAAAACCAAGCAGAATGAGGCTTACAGCAAGGATCGTGACGATGCCTTGCTCTTTTGCTTGGACATTTTTGGACATCTTTGGGCTTGAAATTGGGGTAAATTTGGGGTAGCTTTAAGGCAAGTTCAGTACATTCGTTCACAGTAAACCCGGACTCTATAGCGTCGATCGGGTGCATTCTAGCTGGGCAACCGAGCAACAGTTTGGCTCAGCTTCTACCGCTGCTCCTTACATTGAGAACCTCCTAGGCACACACAAACTTCGGCTCGCAAAGCCACCAAGGGGTCTGTTCAGATCAAGAGTTCCAACGATCGGCTCCAACTGGTCTTCTCCGCCGCAGGCAAACGGCACTATCTCTCGACTGGACTAGCAGACACCCCTGCTAATCACAAACTGACAGAGCGCAAAGCTGCGCTGATCGAAGACGACATCTTCAAAGAACGGTTCGACCCAACGCTTCAGAAGTACAAACCGCAATCTGCACTCACCACCGTTACCCCAACGTTTACCCCAATCGAGCCGCCCAAAACCTCACTGCTGGAGCTATGGGAGCGGTACACCGAGTTCAAGATTGGTCTTGTGGCAAAAACAACGATCGTGCGCGACTATCGCAAGGTCGAAAAGCGCATCAGGCAATTTCCTGCTCAAACACTGGACGATGCCTTGGATATCCAGGTTTACCTTTTGAAAAAATATGCGACTGAAACGGCAAAGCGTACCCTTGAGCAATTGAGCGCCTGCTGCGACTGGGCAATTCGGAAAAAGCTGGCAACTGAGAACCCGTTTCGCGAATTGTCGAAAGAGATTAAGCGGAAGAAGACAAGTCGGGTGTCTCGAAAACCGTTCTCTAGAAGCTGCGTAGCGGCAATCATTTCTGCCTTCGAGAACGACACTTACTCGTCCAAGTATGCTCCAGTACGTCACTCCTACTATGTGCCCTATGTGAAGTTCCTGTTTCACACAGGCTGTAGACCGGAAGAAGCAGTGGCGCTCCAGTGGAAGCACATTGAGAAAAATCGCATCTACTTCTGCGAGGCATTTGCCACAGATGTTCGCATTCGCCAAGCCACCAAGACTAATGAACCCCGCTACTTTCCCATCAATGTAGAACTACAGAAAATTCTTGATGCTATTAAACCGCAAAATTGCAGCCCTGATATGCTGGTCTTTCGGGCAAAAGGCGGCAAAGAGCTAGATGCCCACAACTTCCTGAATCGGGTCTGGAAGCCGACAGTCGAAAAAATGGTAGGCGAGGGCAAGGTCAAAGAATATTTGCCGCAGTACA
>JBBSFA010000826.1:0-2396 GCA_038239185.1 Elainellales cyanobacterium
AATAAGTTTGATCAGTGCCAATCTGATGCAAGCCAATTTGAAGGAAGCGAATCTCCAGCAGGCGCATCTGGAAAAGGCTGACCTGAGCAATGCCAGTCTCCAAGGAGCCAACTTAGAAGGATGTCATTTAGAAGGAGCCAACCTAACGGGAATTGATTTGCAGAGTATTCGATTGCATGGAGCAGTCATGCCTAATGGCAGGATTCGTTGGTCTAGATAGCGACGGCGATCGTCACTCCCAGAGTTCATGTCGTCACTCCCACAGTCTGTGTCGTCACTCCCAAAGTTCATGTCGTTACTTCCAGAGTTTGTGTCGCCACGACACGGATGCTGGATCTCACTTGCAGCATTACCGACCTAATTGAACTATCCCGCTTTCAGAAAAATTACAGGACACCGCTGCCAAACCTTGTCAGCCGATGCAGGAATTTCATCAATTCTACTGAACCCTCCCACCCTTGCACCTACTGTGTATACACATTTCCTACTCAACCTTAAAATCCTGCATTCGCCCCCTAAATCCCCCAATTCTGGGGGACTTTGAAACGAAAGACCGGATTGAAAGTCCCCCAAAGTTGGGGGATTTAGCGGGCTAGACAACGTTGAGCGATCGAGCCAACACTTGTGTATACACAGTAGCCTAGAGCAGAGAGCCGTTCTGCTACAAAGAGGGCAAACTAGCGCTCCAAGTGGTCAATGCACAGGAACAGCAGCATCCTCATGGGGGATACCGAGACTAGCTAACCAACTACCATTTGCAGTACAGCACCCCCCAAACTGCCCTGGATGCTCAACTCCAGCGTTTGATGGAAGCCCCGACTCTGGAGCGATATAAGACCATCAAGCAGCTAGCTATGCAGGTGGGAAACTGGAACAAGATGGAGTCTCAGTTGCTCAAAGATCTAGGGTCAGAATCTTATTCAGAGGTTTTGATTGAGATTGCTCTGCATGAAAACGACCTCGATCGCGCCCTCGCATTGCTGCCTAAACTCAAAAGCTGGGGCGTTATCCAGTACACGGACAGGGTTGCTAAAGCGGCTGAGCAACCTAGACCGCAAACGGCGATCGACCTTTACCAGCAGATGGCGGCAGGGTATACTGCTCAGAAAAGCCGTTCCGCTTATCAGTCAGCAGTGGCTATCCTGAAACAAGTCAAGCCCCTTTACGATGCGTTAAACGATCGCTCTGGCTGGGCGGCTTACCTGGACAGCTTACGCACCCAGTTCAAACATCTGCCCGCGCTGCAAGATGAAATCCGCAGCGCTAAATTGTGATTTGCGTCGCTGGAAGATTGTCTTGAGGAAATGAGAACCAACCCCATTCTCCGTCCTATTTAACGGATTAAACCCACATGTTGTTCCTAACCTAGGCGGCTTCAAATTAGCGCAAATGGCAAAGTCCTTGAGGCTGAGCATCAGGCGCGGTTGCCATCAGCATCACTTTGCCGTTGGCTCCCACAATCCAGCCGTTGGCTTCTACGATCGCGCGATCGCTTTGAGTTTGCGGTGCGGCTGAACTGGAGTCCGGACTGAGAATCCGCACATCGTCCAAAATATCAGTGCTGCTGAGGGGTTCGTAGGGAGTGGGAGGCAAGCCACCGCGACCCGTGTTGAAAAATGAGGCGATCGCTTGCCCTCCCGTAACCTGACAGCCTTGCACAGGTTCCGCGCTAGCCAAAGTCAAAGGCTGCAATTCTGTGTCAACTGGCAGAGAGAGCGTGACTGTCCCCGATTCGCCAAATTGAGAGCTGGCATCAATATCGTTGGTGCTGTTGGATGGGTTTGAGCGTCCTTCCCTGAGTCCAGCGATCGGTTGTCGCGTGAAAATGAATATGTTGCCACCACGACCTGAAAATGCTTGAGCCGTAATATCGCTGTTTTCTCCAGGAGCAGCATTCACGGTATGCGCCGAAATGACAATGTTGCCACCATTGCCGCCGCGACCTCTAGCGCCTGCGGTAGTAGAAATGTTACTACTACGCCCTAAAGTAAGATCGTCGCGAGTCTGCAAAACTACATCACCCCCATCCCCAGAAGCGCTAGCAGCGGTAAGACGGGCTTGCTGATCGAGCTGAACGGCTTGAGCATTGATGATAAGCTGCCCTGCACTGCGAACATCGCTATTTGGATTGAGGCTACCAACAGCGATCGCAGCTCCATCTCGAATACTGAAATTGTTTGTATGAATAGTTAAATTACCGCCTCGACCTGTGGCATTGGGATTACCTAGACTAATCTCTGGAATGCCGCCCGAAAAGGTCAATAAGCTTGTCGGAGCATCTAACCCTTTCGCAGTTCCACTCAATTCAATGAATTCAGTTGCTTCAATGCTTAAATCACCTGCGTCTCCGCTACTTTGCGTTGAAGTTTGCAGAGCAGCTCCGTTGCTCAGACGGA
>JBBSFA010000827.1:0-2396 GCA_038239185.1 Elainellales cyanobacterium
CCTTTAATCGGCTTAGCGCTAGGAGGCTGATAGGTAAGCGCTTTGCTAGTTTGCTTTTTGAGCGCGACCAACGACTCTGCCATTTTTACTGCTGCGGCGACAGCATCAATCATCGGAATGCCCAGACGGGCTTCCAGCGCTTGATCTAAGCCGCTCATTCCGGCACAGCCCAAACACAAGGCTTCGACTTTATCTTCTGCGATCGCGATTCGTCCGGCGATCTCTAGCGCGTCGATCGTTGCCTGCCGTGCCGTTTCGGTTTCCACGACTGCAATGCCTGTGGTGCGGATCGAGACGCAGCGATGCGAAAATCCGGCTTTGTGAATGGTTTTTTCGATCATGTCGAGCGTTCGATGCTGCGTGGTCACCACTCCCCAGCGCGCCGCCAGCATATTGGCGACGTACATGCTGGCTTCGGCAATGCCGATCACAGGTTTCGGGGTTAGCTCACGAGCGGCTTCAATCCCTGGATCGCCCCAGCAGGCGATCACAAAAGCATCGCAATCTTCGGACAGAATAATTTCCTCTAAGATGCCAGGAATGGCTAAATATTCGTCGTAGTAGCTTTCGACGGATTCTGGTCCTGATTTTGGCTGTGTGGTGACAATCTCTGTGCCCGGAAACCGCGCTGCCTGAGCAGATTCGTTGATTCCGGCTGTCATTGGCGCGTATGTGTTGCCGTTGATTACTTTAATCCGCATCTGTATCCCAGCTAGTTTGCAGTCCTGTCGCTATTAGTCCTGTCGCTATTAGGCTTGTCGCTATTAGGCTTGTCGCTATTAGAATAGCGCGATCGACGCTACAGTCGATCGCCTAGGATGAAGAAAGGTAAAGCTTAGAAGCGCTAAAATCCCAGCGGCGATCGCGATACTATCTCCTAATGACTGTAAACCAGCCTACAAATCTCATGGAGCCAAACGTAAAACCGACAGACTTACCGACTGAGGTGATCTTGAATCATCCGCAGCAGACGATCGGCAAAATCCAATTAGACTGGAACCCGCAGCCTGGAGCCTATCTAGATCTAGAAGGCAAAACCTACGCTGTCTTGGAACGCCGCCACCGCTATCAATATAAATCCGGAAAATACCGCCTGCAAAAGGTTGCCCTCTATGTGCAATCCGTTCAGCGCCCCAGCGAACGCAGTTGGGTCAACGGGCAGTGGGTGGCAGGCGACGCGACCTGTCGCTTCAATGCCGGTTCTGCTTTTGTCCGCTGTGCTGTTAATCCCGCCGGTCCCTGCGAAGGCTGTCGCTCCTATGAACGAGAATTGAGCGATCGCTAGGCACTCTTGCTCAGATGAAACTCAGATGAAAATCCTGACAACGGATTTCTGATATCTATTTACTTGAGAGTAATTCTCGTTTAAAGTCAAAAATATGCTTCAATTTAAATGAGAATTTTTCTGAAAGGACTCTCCTCTTTATGCTTGCTCCCTTCTTAATTATGTTCCGAGAGGGTGTTGAGGCGGCGCTGATTGTGGGCATCATTGCTAGCTATCTGAGGCAGACAGGTCGTACTCACTTAATGAAAGGCATCTGGATTGGCATTGCTCTTGCCACTTTGATGTGCTTAGCAATTGCCATTATCTTGCAAGTAACAGCGGGCGACTTTCCCCAACAGCAGCAAGAACTATTCGCAATAATCATTGCAGGAGTTGCCGTCTGCGTCCTCACCTGGATGGTTTTTTGGATGAAGAAAGCGGGGCGATCGATCAAGGGCGAACTGCAATCGCAGGTAGAATCTGCGCTGCAATCAGACCCGTCAAATGATAGGTGTAGCTTTGCCTTGGTGGTTTTTTGCGCTACCGGGCTTGCAGGCTTCTAACCAGTATCTGGGTCAATCCTTGCTAGAAGCCGCTTAGCCTATCGGCTTAACACCAGAGTATCGGGAGCAAGGAAATGAGCAATGTGGTAAGCCCGCTCTTCTGTTTTGAGCAAGATCTTTTCATACAGATAGCGGGTGGCGCGATCGCCCAAACTCTCAGCTTGAGCAGCCTGACGACGCAGCAAGCCAATAATTGCCTGCTCAGCAACCAAATCGTTCTCTAGCATCTGGCGGCAGTTGTATGCCCCATCGGATTCAGGCGAAAAACAGCAAAGCTCTGCCAGTTTAGTGAAGCTGGCGGCTGGCACTCCTCCCAGACCATCCAACCGTTCCCCAATCTCGTGAGTATGTTCTTGAACCTCTCCATAGCTGTCCGCAAAGAACTCATGCAGCGAATAGAACTCCGCACCTTCAACTACAAAATGGTGCTTCTGGTATTGCAAATAGAGCGCCTGAAAACTCGCCAAGACGGTATTAAATCCTTCACAGATTGGCTCAGTGGTCGATCGCTCCAGCAAAATTGGATTATCAGCAACCTGATCAAACGACCGAACGAGACTTTGAACTTC
>JBBSFA010000828.1:0-2391 GCA_038239185.1 Elainellales cyanobacterium
AATTAGTCAGCGACGAGATGTGGTCATTCGTCCAAAAAAACAGAAACAGTGTGCGGTTGGAGACTTAGAGAAGGGAGACTGTTGGATTGCGATGAGTGTCGCTTACAACAGTGGGTTAATCGTCAGCGCCAGAGTGGGCAAGCATACTGATGCACTATTGATCGTTCGGCAACAGAGGGGACGTTGGCTTCGACGACATAAAAAGTTTGTAAATGTTTGGGAGCAAACAAAAGTAACGACTCGGTTAGTGGTGAGTTACTTCAACTGGTTATAGCAGGATACGGGAGTCAAGACAACAGCGGCACAGAGAGCGGGATTGGCAATTCACCAGTGGAGTTGGGAAGAATTAGTATCCTACCCCACACTAGTTTGACGCAAAACCCTCAAATCTTTGAGAATGCTTAGCTTTACGATATTTCGCTTTCTACGAGCATGGAGGGATTCGAACCCCCGACCCTCAGAACCGGAATCTGGGACAAATTTGGATTTATCAATGGTTTCAGCCGCTGTTGAGTTCTTTTACCCCACATTTACCCCAATCTTATAAAATTTAGACATTTTTGGCTGAAATGACAAAACTGAGGTGATTGATTCAGATTGACTCAACAATTAAGAAGGCAGCCAGATCTAAAATTATCCTAGCTGCCTCAAAAGTTGTGCACTTTTCGCTTAGCATCAGCATAAGCTTGATTGCTTACGCAAGGTTATGCCTCAGTTCAGCACAGATCCAGCATAGATTAGATTCTATAGGATACTATTGTCATAACTGAGTCAGTAACAAGGTTTCTGCTGTTTAAACTCTCAGATAAAACAATGGCTAGACGTGCTTCTGAAACACCTGCTTCAAAATCAACTCACAAGGAACGTGTTCGGTTCATCTTTGAACCCGATCGCGCCTCCCCTAATGGAGTCACCTACTCTTGGCTGATCCACAAAGCCTACGACGGAAAAGAAAAAGCCGCGACTGCTACTCGTGCCTTCTGGCTCCCTTTCGCCTATCGTGACAAAGGAGATGCCTCTGAGGCAGAACTACGAGAACTCGCCCAGCAATCCATTTGGCGGATGGAGGAGCAGATTCAGCATCTCCGCGAAGCTTTTGGGATAGAGAATACAAGTCGTCCATCCACTGACACAAGCACTCCAGCGATCGCCCCAGAACTTTCCTCGTCTGAAGTTGCTTCCACTTGGTCATCAAATTTTGCCGCAAAATCAGAGACAGGCTTGCTCGATGAGTTCGGTCAAGTGCTTTGAGCAGAGGTGATCCAGTGGCAGATGCACTTCAACCGAATTCAGACCTTGTGCCGCGTGAGCCAGAGACAGAAAAAGGACAACTGACGCGATCGCAGTACCTCGCTTTTGCTCAAGCAGCGCTCAAAGATAGCGAGATAGACTATTTGAGCCTGTACCAGAACTATGCGATCGCCCCTGATGCTGCCCAGTCACTCGACCAGTCTGTGGCAGCCCTAGCGCTCAAATCGGGCGTTCCTCCCCGGCAGGTGATCCAACTGCTAGCGCAAGGGGTATTTACACAGCAGCAGACTCGTACTCTATCACTTGCAGAAAAGCAGACAGCCTTGCCCGGACTGCTCCAGTATGCTCAGGCGATCGTCGAAACCGCCCAGCGACAGCGGTTTGTGGAATATGCTAGTGCAGTCACAGGTAGGAATTGGAGCTATCCCGACTTATACAGGGAACACATCGGCAGTGATTTAGCGGCTATCCAGCTCGATCAGAAGGTATCGGCAGCAGGGCTGAAGGCGGGGGAGTCTGTGGAGGCGATCGCAGCCTTGCTTCAGCATAGTCCTTATGCTCAGTTTCAGCGGGATGTAAAGCAGGTGCAGGTAGGGGCAATCGAGCAGTATGCCAAAGGGACGGTGGCGCAGGTGCAAGAGATTCAGGCACTGCGCCCATCAGAGCAAAAGGGACAGCTTCGTTGGACTCAGCCGCCACGAACTCTAGAACCTTGAACTAGCGGGCTTTTTCAAGGAGCAGCGATCGCTTCAGACAAGGGGCGATCGCTCAGGTTACGATTCGTCTGCGCTGCCTCGCAAAGCCTTGACCAACAGGGCGATCGCTTTGACCAGCACCGCAACTGCCAGAATCAGCGAAACCATCTCATGGCTGTAGAGACACAAGGGAATGCCTGAGTCAGCCTGAGCGCAAATCTGACTCGATCGAGCGGGCTGTGATTGCGGCTGTAGCGTGAGGGATGGAACGACAGCATCTTTCGGCATTGTGACCTCCTGAGCCAACGGCGGATGAGTGGATATTGCGGTAATGTTTCAGACTTGTTGTTTTTTACTCGAAATCATGCTGAGATGGAGGTGGTTGCAATTACAGAAATTCACCAATGGTTTTAGAACCTATTCACTGTCCAGCTTGTGATGGGAT
>JBBSFA010000829.1:0-2377 GCA_038239185.1 Elainellales cyanobacterium
AAAGGCCTTGGGATCGCGTCGTCCGCTTGCCAGCCACTCTAGATAGGCGGCGCGGCTGGCTGGCTGCATCTGCGTGTAGGAGCGGCTGTTGTAGCCGTACATCATCTCCTGCCCTTGCCGATCGGGTCGCTTGCGATCGATCTTCATGCTGGGGCGGATCAAACTTGGCTCCATCGCCTGAGAATGGCTCACAGCAGACAAACGTTCGCCGATATACACCATGCCAGGAATCTTGAATCCTGCCACCTTCAACGTTTTTCCGGGCGACACCCAACAGCGATCGCCATCCACTTCCTGCGTGGTTCGGACATCCTGCAAATATTCTTCCAGCAGTTCGATCGCTTCCAGCGGATTCCGCCCCGCAGCCCCCATTGGCATCGAGATCACCCGCATTACGTCTGCGCGAGGGTTTGATCGTTGATCTGATCGTTGATCTGGGCGTTGAGGGGTTTCTGGCGATCGTTTCTTGACTCTGGCAGAATCAGGCAAATGGATGCCTAGATCAGAAAGCAATTCCCAAAATGGCTTAAATTCCATCAGCAGGGACAAAATGATACTATTTCTCAGTTTACCGCTGGTGCTTTTATTTGGGATAGTCTGGCAAAAACAAATGGAGACTATGTATCATCTCGCCCCTATCGCTTCGACTGATGCCGTAGGCTTTGACCCATCCGTACTGCTGCGTGACTCGCTGATCTGGATTCAAGAGCTAGGCGCAGTGGGCGCGATCGCTTTTATTGGTATCTATGCGATCGCGACGGTTGCCTTTTTCCCAGGCTCAATCTTGACTTTGGGTGCAGGTGTTGTGTTTGGAATTTGGCAAGGCGCGCTCTATGTTTGGATTGGCGCGACTTTAGGGGCAACGCTGGCGTTTTTGGTGGGGCGCTATCTAGCGCGGGGCTGGGTGACGCAGAAGATTGCAGGCAATCCCAAGTTTCGGGCGATCGATCAGGCAGTGGGACGCGAGGGGCTGAAGATTGTGCTGCTGACTCGTCTGTCGCCAATTTTCCCGTTTAATTTGCTCAACTATGCTTTTGGCGTGACGAGCGTTTCGTTGAAAGACTATATGCTGGGCTGTGTAGGTATGATTCCGGGGACAATCCTCTATGTCTACATTGGTTCGCTGGCTGGCAGTCTAGCCGCGATCGGCACCTCTAATCAGCCGACTAACACAACCGCCCAGTGGATCATTCGCATCGTTGGACTAGTTGCTACGATCGCCGTCACGCTATATATCACTCAGATTGCTCGGAAAGCTTTGGCAGAGGCGCTACCGGAGGCAGAAGCACCACCGGACGCGCCATGAAGTAAACTAACCCCTGTTTTTTTCATATCTATTATGTCTAATCTTTCGCTAGCTGATACGCTGCCTCAATCGGTTGACCTGCCGCCGATGGATGAGTTCAACCAGCAACTCATTGCCAACGTGCATCCGCCGGACTGGACGAACCCAACCCCGCAGCCGCTCTACGATTTGGTCGTAATTGGTGCAGGCACGGCAGGTTTAGTGGTGGCGGCAGGTGCGGCAGGGCTGGGGCTAGGGCTGAAAGTCGCGCTGATTGAGCGGCATCTGATGGGCGGTGATTGCCTCAACGTCGGCTGTGTGCCTTCCAAGTGCATGATTCGATCGTCGCGACTGGCGGCTGAAATGCGCGATCCAGAGCCGTTTGGGATCAAGCCAGTCGATCGCGTTGAGGTCGATTTTCCGGCAGTCATGGCGCGGATGCGGCGATTGAGAGCCAGTATCAGCCCTGCTGATTCGGCGCAGCGGTTCCAAAAGTTGGGCGTTGATGTGTTCTTGGGCGACGGACACTTTCAAGGCGAAGGCGTGATTCAGGTGGGCGATCGCACCCTTCGCTTCAAAAAAGCCGTGATTGCGACTGGAGCCAGGGCAACCCGACCGCCGATCGAGGGATTAGAGCAAGCGGGATTTTTGACGAACGAAACCGTTTTTTCGCTGGTCGATCGCCCCAATCGATTGGCAGTAATTGGCGGGGGGGCGATCGGCTGTGAGCTTGCCCAGGCCTTCCAGCGGTTGGGCAGTCAGGTTGTGCTGTTTCACAACAGTGAGCATTTACTGAACAAAGAAGACTCCGAGGCAGGGGAACTGCTGAAGCAAGCCTTGCTGCGCGATGGGGTTCAGCTCGTACTCAAGAGCGATATCCAGCGGGTCGAGAGAACGGCGGCAGGCAAGCTAGTTCACTGGACTTGCGACGGACAGGCAGAGACGATCGCCGTTGATGAAATCTTAGTAGGAGCCGGACGCGCCCCGAACGTAGAAGGGCTGAATCTAGAGGCGATCGGCGTTGAGTACGATGCTAAAAAAGGCGTAGCTGTTAACGACTATCTGCAAACGACCAATCCCAAAATCTACGCC
>JBBSFA010000830.1:0-2374 GCA_038239185.1 Elainellales cyanobacterium
GAATATTATCAGAGTTTTGGCGACAACACGGTTCCCTCGCATCAAGATTTTCAGGCGGATCGCCCTGGACAACGGGCGATCGGCTTTAGCCGCCTGTTGCAGCTCTATCGCGGCTATGCTAACAGCGATTCTTCGCAGGGGCAAAAACAGCCTAAGCTGACCTGGGAAGTTGCCAGAAACACCGCGACCCCAGTTAGTGTATCCGCTTCAAAATCTCTATCGGGTGCGACAGGCGGGAATCGGGGAGATGTTTACCGGATTCGGGTATTAAAGGCAGCCTCTCCCAATTCAGCCGTTGTCCGGCGGGGTGTAACAGAAGTGGTTGTGGCGTATGATCAGCTCACCACCAAGCTGCAACAGCTCAGCCGTGCGGGCAATAAGGTAATCAGTGTGACATCCGTCTGATTGGGTGGATCGTTGGACTGGATGGATCATTCTTGAATTATTAAAGGAGACTTTCAGGTGGCTATTACAACAGCAGCCTCTCGCCTCGGAACATCCGCGTTTAGTGATGCCGCTTCAGCAGAATTACGCCCAAATGCGACCCAGGGCGATATTGAAGCGGTGATTTTGGCGGTGTATCGGCAGGTGTTAGGGAATCCTCATCTACTTGCGGCTGACCGTTTGGTGATTGCTGAATCTCTGCTGCGGGATGGCAAGATCACCGTGCGGGAATTTGTGCGTCAAGTCGTTAAATCAGACTTGTACAAGCAAAAGTTCTTTCACAACAGCTTCCAAAGCCGGACGATCGAACTGCATTTCAAACACATCTTGGGACGCGCACCCTACGACCAGTCGGAAATCACAGAGCATCTCGATCGCTACCAGAATCAGGGATACGAAGCGGATATTGACTCGTATGTGGATTCAGCAGAGTATGATACCTACTTTGGTGACAATATCGTGCCGTTCTACCGCGATTTGGTCACAACGGGCATGGGTCAGAAGTCGGCTGGCTTCCCCCGCTTGCTCCAGCTCTATCGAGGCTATGCCAACAGCGATCGAGCACAGCTCATTGGCAATACTCCCAGATTGGTGAAGGATTTGGCTCGCAACACCGCCTCTGTGGTAGTTCCTCCTTCCAGTGGTGCAGGTGGCGGCTATGCCTATCTGCCTGCCGCGAAGGGTGAGGCTTCCGTCAGCGCCTTTGGGGGATCAAAGGCATTTGGTGCGGGTCGGCTCTTCCGAGTTGAAGTGGCGAGTATCAGTGGGTCGGGCTATCCCAAGGTGCGTCGGGTAAACAAATCTGTGGTGATTCCCTATGAGGAATTGAATGCTCATATGCAGCGGGTGCAGCGTCAGGGCGGCAAGATAGCCAGCATTAACCCGCTTTAAAGCATCACAGAACTCAGAGTTCTTGCTGAAATCTGGTCGATCGCAAAGACTCTCCAAATCTCTAAAAAGCTGGTTTTCAGAGGCATTCTACCCGCCTGAAAACCAGCTTTTTATATCTATGCCCTATGAGCCTGAGCGTTTTGGTAAGCTAACGGGATTACCTTGGATAAGCGGCAGCCCTGCATGGCATTCTATAAAAGCTTTTTTAGATGGGTTAGCCTTCTCCCATCTGACTCCACAGATGTTTATTCTATGAAATAATTCAGTTTTACTGTCAGCGCTTAAACAAGGCAGGCAGCAGTAACTTGGGTGAACAACAAGCGGTGCTCCAACCGGTGATGAACTTGCTGGCAACCCATCGGTTGGTGATCCTCGATCGCTCGACATTTAGCCGCATCAAACGGGGCAAGTTCAAGTCGTCTGAATTTGCTGTCGTCAAGAATATGAGTCAGGCAAAACAGATCGATGCTTTATTCACCTACATTCGTAAGTCAGGAGCCTTGTTTTACAACGAAAACCGGGATAAGTCTGGGTTTGGTCAAGGCAGTCAGTTTGCGGATACTAGCGAACGGGCTGAATCTCAACGTTAAAGCCTTTGTCACTACTGTCTAACCTGTAACGGTAAAATTAGATGAAGCTGTAGGGCGAAGGCGAACACCGATCGGTTCTGACCTTCGCCCCAACTTTCATGCTATGCCCCCTAGCACTGGTTACTTCTGTGGAAAAGATCAAAATCCTGATTTTGTCTGCCAATCCTAAAAACACCGATCGCTTGCGCCTAGATGAAGAGGTGCGAGAGATTGAGCAATCGTTGGGTAGTGTTCTAGACCTGTTGTTGGTTTCCGTGAAGCGCCTTCCTGCTCGACCATCTAGTTCATCTAGCAACATTTCTGAAACACTACCCTTCCTCAAACAGTCGAACGATCATCTCCTGCTGCTTCAAACTAATTTCCACTAGCCTGCCCACTGGCATTGCTTCCAATGCCGCACGTTCTACGATCGCGGGTGGCTGTAATTCCTTCATGTCAGCTACTCTACA
>JBBSFA010000831.1:0-2365 GCA_038239185.1 Elainellales cyanobacterium
GACGCTTCCACTCACCGCAGAATTCGTTACGCCGTTGTCGGACTAGGCTGGTTTGCTCAAGCCGCCGCGTTGACCTCTTTCGACCATGCTGAAAATTCTGAGGCTGATTGATGTCCAAATTATTCGAGCGCTCTACCACTCGCTTGAGACAGGCGGTTTTGTGAAACTCGACCCTCCCAACCGTCAGCAACGCCCGACTGCGAACCAAACGCTCAATCGTCCTCCTGTTCAAGAGCAGCCTGACTTGATTCATGCGGCTGCTCCTTCAGGCAAATCGTAGAGCCAACGCTATTGAACGGTCGTTTTGAAGTTTGTGATCGTAGTGCAACAGCCCGACCTTGGGCTGTTGTAACAGTTTCTGTTAAGGCTATTGGTCACTCAACCCACCAAGCAATTTGCTCAACGCTAACGACATGCTGTAAACGGTGGGACGATCGCAACGCTCCATCCCATTAATCCATTAGGAGACAGTTGTACAATAGAGCCGTTGTGCTGTGCGACACGAACCTTGATTGAGCGTTATACCCTGCCAGAAATGGGCAATCTGTGGACTGATACCTACAAGCTGAAGACTTGGCTGCAAGTCGAAATTGCCGTCTGCGAGGCGCAGGCAGCAATGGGCTTGATTCCGGCTGAGGCAGTGGCGGAGATTAAGGCAAAGGCAAACTTCGACCCGAAGCGAGTGCTGGAGATTGAGGTGGAAGTGCGGCACGATATGATCGCCTTTCTCACAAATGTTAACGAGTATGTGGGCGATGCAGGACGTTATATTCATCTCGGATTAACCAGTTCTGATGTGCTAGATACAGCCTTGGCGTTACAGCTTGTTGCCAGTCTGGATGTGTTGATGGCACAGCTAGAGTCCCTCATTCAGGCGATTCGCTATCAGGCACAGCAGCATCGCAACACGATTATGATTGGTCGATCGCACGGTATTCATGCCGAACCGATCACCTTTGGCTTCAAGCTAGCTGGCTGGCTGGCGGAAGTGTTGCGTCACCGCGATCGCCTCTGCCAGCAAAAGCGCAGTATCGCGGTAGGCAAAATCTCTGGTGCAGTGGGGACCTACGCCAATATCGATCCGCAAGTGGAAGCGATCGCCTGCCAGAACCTTGGCTTAGAGCCTGATACTGCTTCGACACAGGTCGTTTCGCGCGATCGACATGCTGCCTTTGTACAGACGTTGGCGCTACTTGCTGCGTCGATCGAGCGCTTTGCGGTTGAAATTCGCAACCTTCAGCGCACCGACGTTCTGGAAGTGGAAGAATACTTTGCCAAAGGGCAGAAAGGCTCTTCTGCGATGCCGCACAAGCGCAACCCCATTCGATCGGAGCGCTTGACGGGGATGGCACGAGTGGTTCGTAGTCATGCCAGTACGGCTCTAGAAAACGTAGCGCTTTGGCATGAACGCGATATTTCTCATAGTGCCGCAGAGCGCGTGATCTTGCCGGATGCCTGCATCTTGACTCATTTCATGCTGGTCGAAATCACCGATTTGGTGAAAAATCTGCTCGTGTATCCCGAAAATATGATGCGCAATATGAACCTGTATGGGGGTGTTGTCTTTAGTCAGCGGGTGCTGCTAACGCTGGTTGAAAAAGGCATGAGCCGTGAAGAGGCATATACCGTAGTTCAATCCTGCGCTCATCAAGCGTGGAATAAGCCGGACGGCGATTTTCATGCCCTGATCAGTCAGGACGATCGCGTTGCCAAGTATCTCTCCGCCGCAGCGGTCGAAGGGTGTTTTGACCCGCAACACCATCTCAAGCACCTCGACCAAATCTATCAACGCCTCGGCATTTAGCCTGATCGATCCCCGGAGAAGTCAGGGATAGCGTATGCACGCCTGCAGCATTCCCAAGAAGATATATTTGAGGCGTTTCAGGTTGTTGCCTTGCCCCACCCTTAACTAGAAGCAATTCCTTCAGAAACGCGATGCGAACGGGCTAAGGTCGGGAAAGTCCACTGAAGTGGGCTAAGGGCTAACAGGGCGAAAGTCCGTTGCAACGGACTTTCGCCTGTTAGCCCGCAATTCATTGCAGGGCGGGTTGATGCGACTGGTTCAAGATCTAAGTAAATGCTCAACTGCTGCTAACCTTTCTGTTTAAACCTCTCTTTAGCCGCAGCAAAGGATTCGTTCATCGCCTGCTGAATGCGTTTTGGGTCAGGCGTTTTACCGCCCATTAGATCGCCAAAGTAGACACAAGCTGCTTCCCCCAGTGCCCAGGTGTAAGTGGTTGCCCAAGATGCCGCGATCACACTGCCAAAACCCGGAACGAATTTGATTAACTCACGCCCGATCGCTTGAGCGACAAATCCGCCAGCGATCGCGCTCACCAATCCTCCCGCCTGAGACGGACTGAGA
>JBBSFA010000832.1:0-2365 GCA_038239185.1 Elainellales cyanobacterium
GAGAAGATCCTCGTTTCCAGACCCTGCCTGTGGTCTTTTTGACCGCGAGAGGCATGACCTCCGATCGCATTCAGGGCTACAACGCGGGCTGCGATGACTATATTTCTAAACCCTTTGACCCGGATGAGCTAGTGGCGATCGTCTCGAATTTGATTAAGCGTCGGGCAGCACTGAACCAAGCAGCCAGCGGCGAGGAGTCAGACATTGACGAAATTAAACGGCAGATCGCGGCGATTCGGGAAATGCTAGTCGGACGAGGGAGTGCGATCGTTCAAACGCCCGCACCGATCAAGCTGGACTTTACGCCGCGTGAGCAGAGCGTTTTGGAGCTAGTGGCGGAAGGCTTGATGAACAAGGAAATTGCGCGGCGGCTGAATACGAGCGTGCGAAATGTGGAAAAGTACGTCAGTCGTCTCTTTAGCAAGACGGGCACAAACAGCCGCACAGAGCTAGTGCGGTATGCGCTGGAGCATGGGTTGACTAATTAAAAGCTTGATGAGTTGGAGGTTTCAGCCATTCAAGAAAGTTCAACTCTTAGCCGCATAAAGTGTATAGATCCCCGGATTCTCGAAGAATCCGGGGATCTGAATCTCAGCAGTTTTTTAGGCTTACCTTTACACCATCTGGCTAATCATCGCCCCCAGTGCCGGAATCCCCAAAACCAGCATCAAGCCAGCAGGCATAAACTTGCGCGTTTTGAGAAACCGCATCACAAAGGCGACCAGCAGCACGCCTGTAACGATCGTGCCGACCATCAGACCCCAAGGCTGTCCTTGGACTTGCAAAAGGGCAGCGATCAGCAACAGTACACCGCAGCCGCAGCCCGCTATGAGGGAAATCTTACTTTTTGCCTGCATGTAGCCTACAATGCCGCCCACAATGGCAAGGATGCCATAGGCGATCGACGCAATCACAGCGAGGTTCATCATTTATTTCTCCGGTTAGTTCCTATTAAGCCTGTCCATCGAATCGGGTGCGAAAATTACCGTATTTTATCCAGTATTGTTTTAGATTATGGCAAGGGGTGTGCAAACTCGCTTTGGCATGATACAAAACTACTTGCCGATGATCGCCCATCCAAATTTTGTCGATCGGTTCAACCGAAATCACCGTGCCCCCCAATGCAGAAACGCACTCCAAAAAGCGATCGACCGCGCCAAAGTCTACGGTTTCAAAGATAAAGAAATTCCCCGAACAGATGACATGACGGCTGCGAATCCAGCATTGCATCTTTTTCTGCGCTTCCGGCGGCAGCATTTTAGGTTCACCCGACTTTAAACTGGGTAGAGAAGTATTAAAAGAAGTGCCATAGGAGAGCTGGGACTTCATGGGCAAAACTCTCTCGTTTTTCAAATCGCAAAGCACCAAAAACCGATCCCCAAACTTGCTCGTGCGTATTCACATCCATTCCTTTATCTAGGCTAAGCCAGGTATTTTCGGTGATCTCAACATCGCCCACCAAATAAGTTTGACAGCCGTTTTTTTCAATCAAGCATTGATTCCCCGGTTCCACACTGCCCCGAAATAAATTCCCCTCGCGTTTGAACACCATCGAGCAGTTTTGCCGCCGTTCAATGCAGTCTAGAGTAATGGTTTTCAGGATAGAGGGTTCGCGGGCAGCACCCGCATAGAGCATGGCATCTTTGAGGCTATAGTTCTCGATGTAAATCTGACTGCCTTGATCAACCAACCGATGCACACCTTGCCGATAGGGATTCCAGGGAGCATAGTCATAGACCTGCTCCGAATAGAAACCAATTCCAGAGAAAAACTCAAACGGCAGAGGACGAAAGAAGATGTGGATATGCGCGTAGCTTTTTGGGCTTTCAAATGCCTGCTGCGCGTTGCTAAAATCTGCTGCCATCCATTGAGCCAGAGTGATTAAATCATTCGATTTGGCTTCAGAAATCGGCAGCGAAGAAGTTATGGGAATAAAACTGCATGATTAATGTTTGACAGACTGCCGAATCTCTGAAGAAAACGAGGCAGTTACCACTCCGGTTCCGGCACTGGTCTTGATCAGAGACACCCGACAGCGGACATTAGGATTGACAAACCAAATTTTTTCTTCAGCAGCGGCGCGATCGTAAGCCGTCACTAGCACAAACGTGCCGTCTTCGGTCAGGTGATAGTCGCCCACTGCCGCCATCTCTTCGGCATAGCCTTGATCGCGGAGCAGTTTGCCGCAGTCAGGACGATCGCGATCAAGCACGGGGACTAAAACACAGCTCCCTTTCAGCACTTGCTCTTCATCCCAGTCGGACTGACCATCCCAGCTCATCCGAAACGGCGATACGATCGTTTGCGGATCGACATTGTAAGACTTGCAGAGATCCAACACGGCTGGATCGTCTAGCGTTAAGGC
>JBBSFA010000833.1:0-2358 GCA_038239185.1 Elainellales cyanobacterium
CACCGATCGCCCTGATCTGGAAGACTATCTGAACCCAGATGAATTAGCCCTCTACCTCAGCTTGGTTGGGGAATCAGGCTGGTGTATCCACTACAGTCACACGACCCGCGAATGCCAAATCTACGCCGATCGCCCCCGCTTTTGCCGCGTCGAGGCAGATGTGTTTCACGATCTATACGGCGTTGCACCCGAAGAGCTAAACGATTTTGCGATCGAATGCTGTCAGCAGCAAATTGAAGGAGTTTATGGCGATCGCAGTCTGGAAATGCTGCGGTTCGATCGAGCGATCGCCCAACCCTAGCGCTCAGAGGCTAGTGCTCCAAAGGCTTTCGAGGCGGCGTGACCAAGACTTTATCCACCCGGTTTCCGTCCATATCGATCACTTCAAAGCGAAAGCCCAACCACTCAAAATGGTCAGTCGATCGCGGAATTCGCCCTAGCTGCATGATCAAAAACCCGGCTAGCGTTTGGTACTTGCCGCGCGCTTCATGGGGCAGTTCGTCAAATTTAAAAATCTCTTTGAGTTCAGCGATCGACAGCATTCCATCTAGCAGCCAGGAGCCGTCTTCTCGCTGAATGGCGCTAGACTCTTGCGGGTCTTCGGCAGGCACATCGCCAATGATCACCTCCATCACATCATTCAAAGTCACCAGCCCCTGAATCACGCCATACTCATCCACGATTAGCGCAATGTGCGTCCCAGATTGCTTGAACAACTCTAAGACACGCAGCGCATGAGTCGTTTCGGGAATCAGCAAGGGCTGACGCAGCAAGGTTGGCAGGTCGATCGGCTGATCCAAGAGGCTACGCGCCAGGATATCCGACACATGCGCCACGCCCAAAATATTGTCGAGCGTCTCCTGACAGATCGGAATGCGGCTGTGCTGGCTATCCACTAGCTTCTGGCGAGTCACTTCAGCCGAATCGTCTAGGTCGATCCAGACAATATCGGGGCGCGGAGTCATCAACGCATTCACATGCTGATCGCCCAGATGAAACACGCGCTCCACCATGTCCTGTTCTGCCACATCAAACATGCCTGCCTCTGCCCCTTGCCGCACCAGCACTTTGATCTCCTCTTCGGTGACCAGCGGCTCATCTGAAGGCTGATTGGCGCGCAGCAGCTTGAGCATTAAGTCAGTAGAAAGACCTAACAGGCTGACGATCGGAGCCATCAGTTTTTCTAAAAACTGCATTGGAGCAGCGATCGCCGCCGCAATTTTTTCTGGACTCTTCAGCGCCAACTGCTTGGGCACTAGTTCGCCCAGAATCAGCGACAGATAGCTAATCAGCACCACCACTAATCCGAAGGCGATCGCCTCGCTGGACGGTTTCAGCACCGGAATCAGGGCAAGATACCCTGCCAGAGGCTTGGCTAAGGCTGCTCCGCCAAATGCTCCTGCCAAAGTGCCGATCAGCGTAATCCCAACCTGCACGGTAGACAAAAACCGATTGGGTGAGTTAGCTAGCTTTAAGGCCGCCTTTGCGCCTGCGTTGCCCTGTTCAGCCTGCTCTTGCAAACGCGCCTTGCGGGCAGAAACGATCGCCATTTCCGACATTGAGAAAATGCCGTTGGCGATCGTCAATAAAAGAATGATCAAAATTTCCAGGGTCATGCTTGCATATTACCGAAAATCAATGCAGACATCGATTTTCTGCTGATCTTCACCCCTGAATTTGTATTCTGCACTTGGTGTTTATAAAAACTACACACTTTGTAAAATCACGTTATATTGTAGCTGTCTACACAAAATAACTAGGTAAATCATGGCTGATATAGTTGATACCGCCGTTAATGCTGGATCTTTCAGCACCCTAGTTGCTGCTGTTAAAGCGGCTGGGCTAGTCGAAACGCTGAAGGGCGCAGGTCCCTTTACCGTCTTCGCACCCACCGATGAAGCATTTGCTAAACTCCCTGAGGGAACTGTTGAAAGTTTGCTTAAGGATCTGCCTAAACTCAAGCAGATTCTGACCTACCACGTCGTTGCAGGCAAGGTAATGGCGGCTGATGTGGTGAAACTGAAGTCCGCGAAAACCGTTGAAGGCTCAGAAGTGAAAATTGATGCCTCTAATGGTGTCAAGGTGAACGACGCTACAGTTGTGACTCCTGATGTTGCGGCTGACAATGGCGTGATTCATGTGATCGATTCAGTGCTGCTTCCTGCATAAGCTGGGATCTGACTAGCGCTGAAATTCAATAGGTAAGTGTGAGGCAGTAGCTTTTATGAAGCTGCTGCCTTATGTTGTTTATCCCTTCAGTTCAAGCTCCGATCGCACCTGCCAGACTTCCCCATCGTGAATGAGTAACGTCAGTCGATCGCACCTAAACTTCAGCGCCACCGATCGCGTTTGTAGCTC
>JBBSFA010000834.1:0-2357 GCA_038239185.1 Elainellales cyanobacterium
GCCAACCTGCTGCCGATCGCATCCAGGTTTGACTTTGCCGCCCCACTTTTTGGGTCGTTTGCCGCCGAAATTCAGTATTAGCAGTCGCAAAGTCTTCGCCATAGGTGGTAATCACCGTGTGGCTCAGCATCCGCTCCAGTCCCGCCGCCGACCGAGCGCTGCGGAATGTTGCGATCGCCTCATAGCCATACAAATTCTCAGTTGCGCCATAGCGAACCGTCAGTGGACTGTTCCAGAACAGCTCGTCCAGTACCGCTACGTCGTTCTTCACTAATGCCGTCTCGTAGCGCTCAAAAGCTGCCGTGACTTCTGCTACTATGTCGGGAAGATTAATCTCCATCGATCGCCTCATGAACGCTTGCGTAAATTCTAAAGTATCACTCGCTAAGATCTAACTACCCCAACCCATTTTTGAGGTGAGAGATCGCTGATGACCCAGGGATTACAAAACCGCCTGACTTTCACAAGCCTAGCTTTCGCGATTAATGGTGAACCCATTCGCCTCCAGGACGTTTCTCCAACCCTGACGCTTTTGCAGTATTTGCAGCAGAGCCACCGCACCGGGACAAAAGAAGGCTGTGGCGATGGCGATTGCGGCGCTTGCACCATTGCGCTACTCAGCCAGAATGCTGAAGGACAACCCCACTACGAGGCGGTCAATAGCTGCCTGATGCCGCTGGCTGCTTTGGCAGGACGCGAAATTGTTACCGTTGAAGGGCTTGCCGATGCCCGATCGCCTCACGCACCCCTTCATCCTGTCCAAGCCGCAATGATTGAAACAGGCGGCTCACAGTGCGGCTATTGCACACCTGGTTTTGTCATGAGCCTGTTTGCGGCATACTATGACGGCAAGGTAGATGATAGCGCGATCGAAGGCAATCTTTGTCGCTGCACGGGGTATTTATCGATTCGACGGGCGGCACAGCGACTTACGGAACAGCTACCACAGCCCTCTCATAACGGCGCAACCCGTCCAAACTTGGCTCCACAGCAGCTCGATCGCTTTACCGAAAAGCTTCAGACAGAACCCGCCTCTGAACTTGCCCTGCTTTCCTACAGCGGCAACAATCAGCAGTTTTATCGCCCCTCGCATCTCAGCGAAGCCTTGGAGTTGCTCCAGCAATATCCCAATGCCATTCTGATGGCGGGAGGGACAGATTTAGGCTTAGAGATGAGTCACGATCGCCAGTCGTTTCCTGTCTTGATCTCGCTAGAAGCCGTAGCGGAACTGAAGCAAATTGAACAGACGGCGGAATCGGTGGCGATCGGGGCATCTGTGCCGCTCAGCCAAATCGAAGCGAAGCTAAAGGGCATTTTTCCCAGCCTGGAGGAAATGCTGCACTGGTTTGCCGCGCGGCAAATCCGCAACCGCGCCACGCTAGGCGGCAACATCGGCACTGCTTCCCCGATCGGGGATCTACCGCCTGTGCTGCTGGCGTTGGATGCTGAACTGTGTCTTGCCCAACATAGCCTTGCCCAACATAATCAGCCTGTCTCCTACCGGACTCTGCCGCTGTCCAGTTTTTTCAAGGGCTATCGTCAGACCGATTTGCAGCCCGGTGAAGTCATTGTTTCAATCAAGATTCCCAAAGCGCCAGACTCAATTCGCCGCCTCAATTACGCCTATAAAGTGGGCAAGCGCGGCACAGATGACATTAGCATTGTTGCCGCCGCTTTTACGATCGATCTAGACTCCAATCACCAGATCGTTCTGGCGCGTTTAGCATACGGCGGCGTGGCGGCTACTCCGGTGCGGGCGATCGCGGTTGAGCAACGGCTGATCGGTCAACCGTGGCGGCTGGAAACTGTGCAGCGGGTCAAGCCTGCGCTGCGAGAAGCCTTTACTCCTTTAACCGATCTGCGAGGCAGCGCGGACTATCGTAAGATGCTAGTCGCGAATCTGTTTGAGAAGTTTTTTGTGGAAACGCAAGATTAAAAAAATAAAATCTGGAGACTAATTAAGTGAGTAGATCTGAGAATCAAAAACATCACGAAAGTGCTGAAGGACACGTTACCGGAAAAGCAATTTACACCGATGAACAGCGCCCGCCGATCGATATGCTGTCCGTTTATCCGGTACAGGCTCCTCATGCCAGAGCCAAAATCACCCGCATCGATCTGACTAGAGCCTCCGAAGTCGAAGGATTTGTCGCGGTGCTAACGGCTGACGATGTGCCCGGAGCCAATGACACCGGGGTGATTATTCTTGACGAGATCCTGTTTCCCACTGCCGAAGTGAGCTACTGGGGACAGGCGATCGTCTGGGCAGTGGGCGAAACCGAAATTGCTGCGCGGCTGGCGGCTGAAAAAATTGTGGTGGACTACGAGCCGCTAGAGCCAGTGTTGACTATTGAAGA
>JBBSFA010000835.1:0-2356 GCA_038239185.1 Elainellales cyanobacterium
ACTGTAATCAGCTCTCGCTAGCGGAATATTTGGATGCAGATGATGGCATTCTGTCTTATCACCTGCAACGCTGGCAGCATCATGGCGATCGGATCTTGGCTGATCTCTGTCGGCGGTTCGTCGATCGGGATCTGCTGAAAGCCTACGATGTCACCTCACTCAGCGGCGAACAGCAGCAGCAGCTTGTCGAGAAAGTTCAGCATCAGTTGACTCAGGCTGAGCTAGCCTCAGAGCCAGATTATTACGTAGGGCTGCGAACCACTTGGAGCAGAGGGTATACGCAATATCAGCGCGGAATCAAGCTGCAAACTGAACTGGGACTGCAAGAAATTAGCGAGCTCTCCCCCTTGATTCACACGCTGATCGAACCCAGACAGCAAAGCTGGTTGCTCTATCCGCGTGAGGTAGATCTGGCAAAATTCGTGATAAAAACTTAGCCACCCACATGGCTCAGCCTCCCACATGAATTCCTGGACGGCGATCGGAATCTCGTTCGGCTTTACGCAGCACCTCGCGAGTTACCACGGCGATATCTCCTTCCCCAAATAGCATAAACCGCAGCAAATATTGAACGGGATTGCCTTCTACCCAGCCGAAATAAGCATGAGGGATCTTCCCAGTTTGGTCGCGAATGTTTAACAAAATAGCTGCAATCACATTCGGAACCGCTGATCCGTGGGCACAGAGAATGCGGTACTCCCCTACCTGAATGCCACTTACCCGAATTGTATCTGCAAACACCGAAGCATCTGCCACCTGCACTTCAAGAAACAGGACTGAATCCGTGGCTGGAATGTGATTATCTTCGCGAACCTCTTTCTCTTTCAAGAAATATTCTCTGATATCGCCTTCGTTCCTGCGGTTCGCAATCAGCCGAATTGTATGCTGATTCTCCTCTGCAATGAAACGACGAGCCACTTCGTCCATCTCAATACACACAACTCGCAGCTCCGTAGACCGCCAAACTCGCGAAATCAGGGATGTAGCGATGATTGTCCCGATGAAGAAAGCCGCGATCCGAATCCCTTCAGGTCGCTCAATAATATTGACGATCGTAGTATACAAAAATACAACCGTAATAATTCCAAAAATTAACACCCCCCGCTTTGCCCGCCAATGCCGCGCTGCCAAAGTCACGGCAAACGCTGCCGAACTCATCAGCACCAATACCCCAGTGGCATAGGCTCCCCCTTGAGCATCCACATCGGCTTTAAACAGAATAGTCACCACAAAGGCGATCGCGGTGTAGACTAACACCAAGGGGCGAACGGCTAATGTCCAGTCGGGTGCCATGCCATAGCGCGGCAGATAGCGCGGCACAATGTTGAGCAATCCCGCCATCGCTGAAGCACCTGCAAACCACAAGATGGAAATCGTGCTGAGATCGTAAAGCGTGCCGAAGCCATTGCCCAAATACAGATGGGATAGATAAGCCAAAGCGCGTCCGTTGGCTTTGCCTCCAGGTTGAAATTCTGCGGCTGGAATCAGCAGGGTTGTGATTAGACTGCTGGTCAGCAGAAAGAAACTCATAATCACTGCTGCCGTCGTCAACAGTTTATAGGTATTTTGAATTCGCCCTTTAGGTTTTTCTTCAGTATCATCGCTATTTCCTTTCACCAAGGGCATGACGGCGACACCCGTCTCAAATCCTGATAATCCCAACGCCAGTTTGGGGAAAAGCAAGGCAGCGATTCCTAGCATGGCAAAAGGGTTGGGATGCTCAGTGACTAGGGCTTTTTGCCAGTTTGCGATCGTTTCAGGATGAATAAAAATATGATAACCACCCACACCAATGACGATTAAGTTGAGGAACAGATAGGCACTCACTAAAAAAACTGCTATCCCGATCGCCTCACGAAATCCCTTGAGAAACACGGCACCCAGTAAGGCAACCAGAAGCAGGGTGATACCAACGATTTGCTCATCTAAAAAATTGGGAACTAGCGGGTTTTCGATAATGTGCGCGGTGGCATCGGCGGCTGATAGTGTAATCGTAATAATAAAATCGGTGGCGACGAAACCTAGCAAACACAGGACAAACAGCTTGCCTTGCCACCAGGGCAGCAGTCTTTCTAGCATGGCGATCGATCCTTCCCCGTGCGGACTAATCGCGGCGACGCGGCGATAGATCGGCAAAGCGCCGAACAGCGTCAGCAAAATTAGAATAAAAGTTGCCAAGGGGGAAAGTGATCCGGCTGCCAATGCTGCGATCCCAGGTTGGTATCCCAGGGTTGAGAAGTAATCAACTCCAGTCAAACACATGACTTGCCACCAACCATGCTGTTGATGGTGCCCGCCTCCAGTTCGGTCTTCTTTCAGTAACCAGTGAGTCAGTCTCCGGTACTGTTGGGGTGGA
>JBBSFA010000836.1:0-2352 GCA_038239185.1 Elainellales cyanobacterium
AGCTAGCTCAGTCGCAGAATGAATGCGATCGCCTGCGCCCTGTCCCGCTAACTGGAGCCGCGAACCTGTATCTTGTGCTGCCACTTGCAGCCTTTCATGGACCCGCTGACGGATATCACCGCCTGCGGCTTTGTAGAGGCGATCGAGCACCATCAGCGCTTCAGCCCGCTCTATATCCACCAGCATAATTGGGCTGCCTGCAACGACAATCATTGAACCATCCGTCGCTAGAACATCCTCCCTGGCAACCCTACCCAAAGCAAATGCCTTCTGTTCTGCTGGGTCAACAACTGCGTTAGCCAAGGACAGCGATGCAGTACGTTGCGCTTCCTGGAGTCGATATCCAGCCTCCTGTGCAGTTCCTTGAATCTTCTCTCCAGCGCTCTGGGCTGCTGTTTGCACCTTCTCTCCAGCGGTTTGAGCTGCGGTCTGCACCTTCTCGCTAGCCGTCAGCACCGCCGCCTTAATACCGCCGACCTGCTCTTCCATCAGGTCTGCCACATCAGATGACACGAATGCGACATGCTCACCAATTTTAAGCGTGTTGAGTGCAGGCACGAAGGAACGCCCGGAGTAGGCATCGGCAAATAGCCCGCCTGAAACCTCATAGCCTTCAATCACCCCAGTCTGTTCATCGAAGTACAGGTCAACCATCCCACCCAAATCGCGACCATCCGTGGTCATGATATGAGTCCCTTTCAGGATATTGTTGCGCTCCAAAATCTGCTTGATTTCGGGCAGTTTCCTGGCTTGCACCACCACATCTTCAGAGGGCACAATCACTGCATCCGAGCCGATCGCCTGAATCCCTTGAAAAGGAATGATCAACGTATCTGTAAACCAACCGCCCTCGCCAATCAGCACCGCTAAAAGCTGGTTGCTGTCCTGGTCAAAAATTAAGTCCTCAACGCGACTGAATTTGTTGCCTGAATCGTATGCCACGATCGGCTTACCTAGAATATCGCTTCCCTTACGCATCGTCCCTACTCTCCGTGGCTATTCGCCCATTTTCTGTTGTATAAATAATTCTGTCTGTTTTGTAAACAATCTACTGAGCCGAGCTTGATGAGGAGCTGGGCTGGCTGCTAGCAGGTTGGTCTGCGGGTGCATTAACTGCACCGGATCTGTTGTTGAAAGAGAATCCGGGTAAGCCTGCGGGAGTTTTATCTCCTACGTAGTCTTTTCCAAAATTAGGAACTACATTAATCACGCCTTCGTACTCTAGTGCAGTTGCCGCACCGAGCGCGATCAACAGCAGTAGCACGGCAGATGCTCCATTGTTTGATTGCCTACCTACTAATCTTGGCATTCCCTTATCCTTGCTTCTAAAAAATTTTATACATGTCATCTTGACGTTCAGAAGACTTTGCTGAGAAGGTCAATGAAGCTGCCTTTCATGCATTACTCTCTTCTTAAATTAAAGTGCAAATCTCATAAACTTTGAATCGCTCCGCAGTTAGAGGTTTAAGCAGAATCGATCGCATTTGCATCTGTCAGTTGGTGTAGATCTAAGGCGGTAGAAAATTTGAGTTTAATTTAAAATAAGAGGTCTAAGCAAACAAGGGGTCTAAGCACTTTCTGCCTAGACCCCTTGTTTAGAGTGCTCTACTGGCTTACAAGCCATTCATTTCTTGCTGAAGAAATAGGATAGCTGTACAGAATCAGTAGTCTAGTTCAGAGCGTCTTTGACTTTATCTTTGACGTTTTCAACCGTGTTGCGAGCCTTGGCTTCGCCTTGCTTCGCTTTACCTTCAGCTTGATCTTCGGGGTCACCCGTCACGTTTCCAAGGGCTTCTTGAGCTTTGCCTTCGATGTTCTTACCAGCAGCTTTTGCTCTATCTTCTGCGCTCATGATAAATCCTCTCTAGTTGCGTTGAATTGGACTCTGTTTCATTTCTTCGATCGAATACTTAATAGTGTATTGTTAGTAACCAAAGGTTCCATCTGTCAGGAGAGAGATTATCAAATCATCACTTCGATCGAACTCAATCGCACTTTAGGGAGATGAGTTTCTGCAAATTTTCGCCGAATATATAAGTTGTTGATCCCATAAGTATGAGAAAGATAGTATGCAATTACTCCGAGTTGTTTTGGCAATTTTCATTCCGCCTCTGGCAGTTTTCCTGACTTTTGGATTTAGCTCCACGCTGATTATCAACGTTCTGCTGACTCTGCTGGGATGGCTTCCGGGGAGCATTCACGCAGTTTGGGCGATCGTTAAGCACGAAGAGAAAGAGAAATTGGCTGCTGAGGAAGTGGCACGAGGAAATTATAGCTAGCTCTGAATCGCTACATCCGCAAAAGGCTAGGTTTTGAAACCTAGCCTTTTTGTTTGATCAATTTAACAGGGCA
>JBBSFA010000837.1:0-2351 GCA_038239185.1 Elainellales cyanobacterium
TCTAGCGATCGCAGCAGTCCCTCCACCACATGTGCCCGACCTTCAGCCTTTTGCAGCTCGTGATTGTACTGCCGCGTCAGGGTTTCTTCGCGGAAATTCAGGAAGTGCTGCAACAGCTCTCTTAAAGACATCTGGCGCGGCTGTCCGTCTGCCAATGCCAATAGGATCACGCCAAAGTTGGTCTGCAAAGGCGTGAGCTTGTAGAGCCGCTCTAAAACTTTGGCAGGATGTCCTTCGCGTTTGAGTTCAATCACCACGCGCATCCCGTCGCGATCGCTCTCGTCGCGCAGGTCGGCAATGCCTTCAATCCGGTTCTGGTTGACCAGTTCGGCAATTTTTTCGATCCAGGCAGCTTTGTTGACCTGATAGGGCAGCTCCGTCACGATAATTGCGGTGCGTCGCTGTTTTCCGCGTCCGACTGGGACTTCTTCGAGTGAAGCCACTCCCCGCACTGGAATGCTGCCTCGCCCTGTCCGGTAGGCATCGAGAATCCCCTCAGTGCCAATAATCTGTCCCCCGGTCGGAAAGTCAGGAGCCGGAATTAGGCGGAACAGCTCCTCATCCGATAAGTCAGGGCGATCGATCAAGGCCACCAAGCCGTCAATCACTTCTGACAGGTTGTGCGGCGGCACGTTGGTTGCCATGCCTACAGCGATGCCTGAACAACCATTCAGCAGTAGAAACGGGAGCTGCGTTGGCAATACGATCGGCTCTTGCTGCGAGTTGTCGAAGTTGCTAGTGAAATCGACCGTGGCTTCGCCAATTTCCGTCAGCATGGCTTCGTTGCTGATCGGCGACAGCCGAGTTTCTGTGTAACGCATGGCGGCTGGCGGATCGTCATCGACTGAGCCAAAGTTGCCGTGTCCTTGCAGCAGGGGATAGCGGCTGGAAAAATCTTGCACCATCCGCACCAGCGCATCATAGACCGCCTGGTCGCCGTGCGGATGATATTTCCCCAGCACATCTCCCACCACGCGGGCGCATTTTCGGTAGGGGCGATCGGGGGTTAACCCTAGCTCATGCATGGCGTAAATGATTCGGCGGTGGACAGGCTTTAAGCCGTCGCGCACATCGGGGAGCGCTCGTCCCACAATCACGCTCATGGCGTATTCCAGGTACGATCGCTGAACTTCAATGTGGAGCGGGGTGGGAACGATCTGCCCAGCGGTTAGGATGCTCAACTGGTCTGACATGCGGGATGTGTCCTTTCTGGGTGTGTCCTTTCGGAAAATTAATCTGCGGGAATCAAGGTTTATAAGTCTGGCTTCTTAACGTAGCATCACCAGTAGCAGGGCTATACGTACATTTCAACTTAATTTCACCGTAGTATCAAACTGCAACCGATAAGATTATCTCTTCCGGTTCTGAAATGATGACTCCTGAAGAGTTGATCAGGCTCGAAAATAAAAACCTGTAACTTAGAGAAATGTTAGGGTTGGAATTAGGCTCTGATGAGAAAGATAGGAAAAGCACCATGAAGACCGTTCTAATTGTGGAAGATGATTTGATCAACGCTCGCGTCTTTTCTAAGATTCTGACCAAGCGGGGCGGCTTAGAAGTGCGACACACCGAAAACGTCGATGAAGTGATGCAAATTGCCCAAGCGCACGAAGCCGATATTATTCTCATGGATGTATCTTTGTCTCACAGCGTCTACCAGGGTAAACCTGTGGATGGGATTAAGATCACGCAGATGCTAAAAGCTGATCCCGGAACCGCTGATTTGCCGATCATTTTAGTCACGGCTCATGCCATGGAAGGCGATCGCGAACATTTCCTGCGGCAGTCCGGTGCAGATGACTATATCTCGAAACCTGTGGTAGATCACCAACAGTTTGTCGATCAGATTGTGGCACTGCTGCCGCCGAGTTAAGTATCTTTGTACTATTCTGCCAGATTTTCAGCAAACAGCGCGATCGGTTTAACCTACTCAACTGAATCAACTCTACGTAGAAACTGTGCTTATGGTTGCTCAGCCCTCAACTACAAACTTCTACCCGGACAGCGACGGCAAGCCAATGGCAGACAATACCGAACAGATCCGCTGGATCGTGGTGATTCAGCAGAATCTGGAGTGGCTGTTTGCCGATGATCCGACAGTGTTTGTGGCAGGTGATTTGCTGTGGTATCCAGTCGAGGGCAATCCCAAGATTCGCAACGCGCCGGATGTCCTGATGGCGATCGGCAGACCCAAGCGCAAGCGGGGATCGTACCAACAGTGGAAAGAAAACAATATTGCTCCCCAAGTCGTGTTTGAGATTCTTTCTCCAGGCAATACGCAACCGGAGATGAACAAAAAGCTGGAGTTCTACGATCGCTATGGCGTTGAAGAATACTATCTCTACGATCCA
>JBBSFA010000838.1:0-2348 GCA_038239185.1 Elainellales cyanobacterium
CCACCATCTCTGTACATTGATAGATCGTCACCGTCTCCGGCACAGGCAACGGCAACGGCGATCCTGAACTGTAAGCTTCCACATAGTCCAGCACTGCCTGAATCAGCCGCTCAGTTTGCTGAAACAAGGCAGCATCCAACACCCCTTGCGCGATCGCCCCCACCTCGATCGCACAGCCCCAGTCACAGATCGATCGCAGCACAGGCGACTGCGCCGCAGACCAAGCCCATTGATACACTTTGACATCGGGACAAACAGCACCCAGATAGGCAGCCAACCGCAGATTAAACGGCTGCGAATTCGCTGGGATCAGGGTCAGCCCCATATTGGCGGTGCTGCTGTGCAAATCAATCAGCACATCGGCTTGGGTGTCATGACTTGCGCCAAGCTGCTGATAAATCTGCTTTGCCTGCTGATCCTCATAGCTGGTCAACGTCGCATCCAGCAAGTCCCGCTGCAAAAAACAGCGGTTCAGGTCGCGATCGATATACCGCCGCCCTGCCGCAAAGGCTTTGGGATTGGCTAACAGCGTGATGGTTTCAAAGCTCGATCGCTGCACCAAGTCTGGAAACTGCTCAAACTTCTGGATTAAATAGGCTCCAGTCAACTCATTGCCGTGCGTTCCACCCACGATCGCAACTCGTTTCACTAGATTGCCGAATTCCGCTTCATTCATATGAGAAAAACAAGGGCTTTTTGGCGCTCAGTCCCTTGATTGAGCCTATTCATTACCATAGGCAAGTTTGTCCAGTCTGTCCAATGCTTTCTGATTCCCTTTAAACTGGACAGAGCGACCCCACACCTTTGGGAGCGACCTATGACTGCTGCTCTGATTCAAAGCCCCGATCGAGTTATCCTTCGGAATATAAGCTGGCAAACCTATCAGTCGCTCATCCATGACTTTGAAGCGGAGCCAGCGATTCGCTTGACCTACGATCGCGGTATCCTCGAAATCCGGATGCCCCTTGACCCTCATGAAACCTACAAGAAACTGATCGGGCGCTTGATTGAGGCAGCAACCGAAGAACTTGATCTGGAAATTCGCAGCTTAGGCTCCCGCACCTGCGATCGAGAAGACCTTGCCAGATGATTAGAGCCAGATCAGTGTTACTACATTCAGCACGAGGCATGGATCAAAAGCCAAGCTTCAAGCACCACTGGTTGAACGAGGGTTTCTAAATCACCCAATAACCGTTTCTGCGCCAATACTGTTCGCGTAACAATTGGGCTAGCTGTTGGTCAGAAATCAACTTGGCTTCTACCAACAGGTTACCTAGTTTTTCACAGCACTGCTGCTGCTGCAAAAGCACAGCGTTTAGTTGAGCTGGCGTGATTAGCTTTTTGTTGATCAAAACCCAACCCAGCTTGATAGAAGAATGGGCAGCAGCCTTTTCGACGGGGGCAGTGTGGCAAGATAGCATTTTCTAACTCCTGATTTAGAAAACTGAAGCGCGATCGCGGCTCAGCGCTATGACTCTATACGTTTACTTTTGACGTTTATGCAGCGCGATCGTTTCCACAAAAAATGAGCAAGTTCGATGGGAACAGATCTCTCAAGGGCGATCGCACGAGGTTGGCTGAGTTTCTGAGCCGATCGCTAGTAATATCACAGGGATTGAAACCCTATACTTAAAATTGATCGGTGAATACCTTCAGAGGCGACGATCGGACTGAAACCCTTACAGGGATTGAAACAATCGCAAAAATGGGGATGTAGAAATTTCAGGAGAACGCAAAAGCGAGTGTTTGAAGCGACTTCGCCACACCCAAATTCAGCCACACTTTCAGCGAGTTAGCCAGCAAGTTAGCGATTTTGAAAAACACGATCGAGTAATTGGGCAATCTGTTGATTAATCTCATCGAGACGGAATCGTTGACTGGCTTCTTGCTGAGCCTGCTGGGCGATCGCTTGAGCCTGCTGCGGATGGTTGCGGCAGTTCATGATGACATCTGCCAAACTTTGCGGGTTATCAGGGGGACAAAACCAGCCTGTTTTACCATGATCTACTAGCTCTATAGCTCCCCCCGCTTGTGCTGCCACTACTGGACGACGGCATAGCATGGCTTCTACAATCACCCGCCCAAAGGGTTCGGGAGCGGTTGAAGTATGAGCTACCACATCACAGGCGGTCATGAGCTGGGGAATGTCAGAGCGAAATCCTACAAAATGGACGCGGTTTTCTAGCCTCAGTTCGGTAACCTGGTGATCAGGGCGAACGCATCATGTCAACAAGCAGTCATTTTGCCCATCTTATTGAGAAAATTCGCAATAGTTGGAGCTTATTGAGAATGGTTTTGGCTACAGATAGCGATGTTTATTACCCAAAACGCTACTACTATTCTCCAAG
>JBBSFA010000839.1:0-2340 GCA_038239185.1 Elainellales cyanobacterium
AGCGCTCGCTGTAGAGACACAATCCTGGCAACTGGTCGGGGGAGCCTTGGGAGTGGTCGCGGATAAATGCCAGCGACTCAAATTCCTGGCTCAGCTCCAAAGCCCGACTGGCTTCTTCGGTTTGCCCCAGCAGCAGCGCGCAAACGGCTTGCTCCAAATGCACATCCTGCTTGGTTCCCAGCCGCAGCAACAGCAATTTGGCTTTGCGAACCAAAGAAGGCTGCCGTTCGGCAAAGCCACGCGCAATCAGCGCATAAACCGCCAGATAAGCCGCGACCGCCGAAGGACGGCGCGATTCGGCTTCAAACAAGTTTTGCTGCTCAGCCACCGTGAGGTAGCCGCGGAGCTGCTGGATAAACCGCAGGAAGTCATCCACACTCAGCCCAGATTGGTCATCGCCGTTGCCGTCAATGCCGCCGCGATCGTGCAGCATATCTTCTAGCAGCCCTAACCCTTGGCGGCGCACCTCATCCCGTCCTCCCGGCATGGCAAACAGCTCTAAAACGCGATAGGGACGCAGCTTGTAGAGATCTGCCTGCATCTCACCCCGCAGGCTGGCAAACAGACTTTCTCGCAGCAAAAGCTGTTGACCCGTTTCCAAAGACTCAGCGGCATTTTCATACTGCCCCTGCTGCCATTGCTCCCGTCCTAGCTCCAAGCAAGCTAAAGCGACCGTCAGCACAATATCGGCTAGAACAATATCTGGATCGCCAAATTCGCCGCTTCTGAGGCTGAGATTCCCACCGCTCAGGTATGGACGACCAAGCCGCAGTACCAGCTCATATTCTCCTAAATCCAGCAAAATCAGCAATGCGCCGACAAACTGCAATTCTGGGATATCAATACTCGCCGCATCCGTTTCCAGCCCTAGCTCAGCGCCGTAAGTGGCGGCATATTGCCCTTCGACCTCAGCGGCTCTGCCGATTTCCATCAGGTCGTAGGATTTGGTCATCAGGCTGGCATCGTAGCTCTGCCGCTGCTCTGAGTCCGCCAGAATCGCGTAGGCATCATCTAGGAGCTGATTGCGGGAGCTAATCGCCGCCTCCGAAAATTCTCGCCGAGGCAATTGCTGGGTGCGATCGCGATGAGCCTGCAACACCTGCTCAGCCGTTGCTTGAGTCGGTAAACCTAGTATCCGGTAATAGTCCAACGGAATTCGCACGATCCCTACATCCCCCGCAACTCAAATCAATCACACAACCGACACCAATCTTCTAAGCCGCCAACTGAAGGGTAATCTTGCTAGTTCACCCAGTTCATTAAGTCGCGCAGCTCAACAGGTTACACAGTCTACTACAGGTCACACAGTCTACCAACAAGTCACACAGTCTACCAACAGGTCACACAGTCTACCAAATGGTCAGCAGAAGCACCCTTACAGACTAAACAAAAAGATGTCAATCTTTGAGAAAGCTGCCAATGTTTACAGACACTACACCTACAGGCACTATTCCTAAAGGGATTCGATCTACCCACAAGCCAGCCGTACCAGCAAGACAGCGATGTAAAAGACAACTGGCTAACCTGACCAAATCTACACGCTAACCTGACCAAATCTACACTAGGTTACACTTCTACACTAGGTTACACTTCGGGTGCTGAAGGAATGCCATTTTTCAATACATTCCTCTCAACACATTGCTCAAATCAAGCATAGTGAATCTTAGCTGATCTCCATCTTATTCCTGTCAAACGATCGCGATCGTTTAATCTTATGTCACTGTTTCCCAAAAAAAACAGAAATGCCTTCGTAGCTTTGAATACAGCAAACAGGCGTTAAATTGAAATTCAGGCGATCGTAGCCAGCAATGCTAAAGTTTTCAAGGCAGGTTTAAACCCATCTTTAAACTCAACCCAAGTTAGCTTAGAAGCAAAACGCTGATCTTAAAACTTAACGGCATTCTCCACAAGATGCAGCGATCGTTTTATTATTTTCGCTCGATGGGCTAACCTCGGCTTTCCCTTCGGTACTGCCCAGGTTATCTTGTAAAAGACAAGTCTTAAAAAGTCACGACTGCTAAGGACACGCACATCAATGAGCCAAGAAAGGACAATCCCAACGCTGCCTGCCCTCAACTCCATCACGAGAGAAGAGGGACTAACGCTGTACGAAGATATGGTTCTGGGGCGCACGTTTGAAGACAAGTGCGCTGAGATGTACTATCGGGGCAAGATGTTCGGATTTGTCCATCTCTACAATGGGCAAGAAGCCGTCTCAACGGGCGTGATTCAAGCCATGCGTCCCGGTGAAGATTATGTCTGTAGTACCTACCGCGATCACGTTCATGCCCTCAGCGCCGGAGTGCCCGCGCGGGAAGTGATGGCAGAACTTTTTGGCAA
>JBBSFA010000840.1:0-2338 GCA_038239185.1 Elainellales cyanobacterium
CGTTCCGTTGAATGATGATCTCGGTAGACATCTGCCCTCCTTCAGCGGAGCAATTTCACTCTTTCCGCTAGGGTAACGTGAATTTGAGAGCAGCCGCTAGCGATGAATGCTCAGGGGGCTTTGGCAAACGCGATCGCACAAATGCCGCTAATCATCAGCCCGATGCCGATCCACTGTCCGCTCACGACTTTCTCTCGCAAAACGATCGCGCCGACTAGCGTCGTTGCCACTACCGTTAGCCCAATCACGACCGGATAGGCGATCGAGAGATTCAGCTTGCCCAGCACCAAAATATAGACCCCTGTACTCAGCCCATACGCTGCAATGCCGCCCAACAAAAATAGGTTGAGCGGATTCTGCCCCGATCCTAATTTCAGCAGCATTTGCGCCAGGGCGTTGAGTCCAACCGTGATCAGAATCAGGAAGCTAAAGAGTAGATTCGTATTCATTTTGCTGGCAATTATTCAAAATTCCAAAGCTCAGCTTCGGCTGGATACGGTACTTGTAGCCATCTGCCGATCAACCGTTCCCACCAGCGCGGTGGATGGGGCAAGGATGCCACTTGGATGCTAGGACAGCCGACGACCCAGGCACCTAGCATGTCTGTATGACGGCTATCGCCAATCACTACAACCTGTTGAGGATTAAGCTGCATCTGCCGCAAGGCTTTGCGAAACGCGGATGGAAAAGGCTTGCGGGCAGGGCTAAACGCAGGCACCCTCAGCCGCTCAGACCAAGCGACTACCCGGTAGCGGCGTTTGCCGTTTGACAAGATGGTGAGTTTGAATCCCGTAGATTTGGCTTTAGCGATCCAGGCTTCTGCTCCGGGCGACAGCCAGCGATCGTCTTCTGAAACGATGGTGTTATCTAAGTCGAGGATAATGCCCCAAATCCCAGATTTGCGAAGTTCTCCCAGGTCGATCGCCGCCAATGTGCGGACAGGGTGCGAAAGTAACATGCTTCGGTCAGTCCTTTGGGATGCGATCGAGATCTATGCAGTGAGTAAAATAAGTCAGCTAGTGAATCAGCCCTTTGTCTTGCAGGAACAAGATACAGAAAGAAACTAGTACCCAGCCCAGTACGGTCAGCAGCATCGGACGATCTTTGAGCAACACTTCTTCGGGGCGCTCCGTTTGCCCGCCCGATTCGACGCTATCTGTCCGGCGAGCAATTTCCTGCGGATCGCTGAGAAGCTGGTAGCGAAAGATGCCATAGAGCACAAAGGGCAAAGTCAGCATCATCCAGGGTGTGGAAGCTCCGCCAATTTTAGGCCCTGAACTCCAAAGGGTATAGGCAGTAATTGCGCCCGTTGCCGCGATGTTTTCCATCCGTGCCAGCAGATCTGCCGAATAGCGCTGTAAGCTGGCGCGAGTCCGACCGCCCTTGATTGCCTGTAACCGCAGTTCGGCTTTGCGCTTTTCAACGCCCAAAAACAAAGCCAGCATGGCGGTACAAACCAAAAACCAGGGGGATAGCGTAATTCCGGTGGCTGCCCCACCCGCTGCGGCTCTTAGCACGAATCCGGTGGCGATCGCCACAATATCCAATATGACGGTGCGCTTGAGCCTCAAGTTATATGCGACTTGCAGCAACGCATAGGCAAGCAGAGTCACGCCCAATGCTGGAGCTTTTAGCCAGCCTATGACCAAAGCACAACCGAGTAGCCCGATCGCCATGACAATCGCCATAGGAATACTGACTAACCCAGCGGCGATCGGGCGCTTGCACTTCACAGGATGCTGGCGATCGGCTTTGACATCTGCGATATCATTGATCAGATAAAAGCTGCTGGAGGCACAGCAGAACAAAGCGAAGGCAAGCAGATCGCCAGCCAAGGATTGGGGATTAAGCTGAAAGGCAAACAGCGAAGCTGCAAACACAATCAAATTTTTCGTCCATTGGCGAGGACGAAGCGCATTGAAATGTGCTTTTAGATTGAATGCCTTTTCAGAGCCAGCCTTTTCTCTTATTAGCAAGTCGGCCCAGAACGGCCCGGAGCGGTCTAGGGCGCGCGTGCGCGGCGAAGCGAACCCTTGAGGGCGAGTACCGTTCTGAGATGGTTATGTAGGAGAAAAGGCTGCCTCCCCACGAGAAGTTGCAAAGTGAACACGGGATCGAGCTGAGCAGGAGAGATGCGACCGCCGTCAGTATGTATCTCCCACATCATCGTTGAAACGACAAATGGGCTGGTCGAATTCCATTAGTCCAAATTAATTCATCGGCTGAAGCGATCTAGCGCTTCGAGGCGTCTTACCAGCCGAGGAGTACATTATGAATCGCATCATTCAAACCTGCTTCGCGGCGATGGCTTTGACGGTTTTCGTTCCAGCCGCCCCAG
>JBBSFA010000841.1:0-2337 GCA_038239185.1 Elainellales cyanobacterium
CTGGAAGATGCACTAGATGCCCTAAGCCGCCACAGGTTGGGCAGTTTCGTCCAAACAGCTCATAGATATTTTGTCCTTGACGTTTGCGGGTCAGCTCTACGAGTCCCAACTCTGAAAGTTGAGCAATTTGGGGTCGGGCTTTGTCTGCGCGCAAGGCTTTATTAAATTGCTCCAACACCTGCAACTTATCGCGGTGGGAGTCCATGTCAATGAAGTCGATGATGATCACCCCGGCAATGTTGCGGAGCCGGAGCTGGCGGGCGATTTCAGTGGCGGCTTCGCAGTTCGTCCAGAGTACCGTTTCGCGCGCCGTTGCCGATCGCGTAAACGAGCCAGAGTTCACATCGATCACCGTCAAAGCTTCTGTGCGCTCAATGATGATATAGCCGCCTGATGGCAAATCCACTCTTGGTTTAAGGGCTTCTCGAATGGCTGCGTTGACCCGAAAATATTCCAGGATAGAAGTCCGTTCGCGGTGGTGATCCACCAGGACTCCCTGAGGCGTTTTGCCGCCGCTCCAGTTGATCAGGTGTTGCTTCACCCGCTTCAGCCCCGTGTGAGAATCTACCACGATGCGATTCACATCCGTGCTGTACACATCCCGCAAGACCCGCTGAATGAAGTCATCATCGCGGTTCAGCAGACTCGGCGCTCTGGTGGTCATTGCCTCTTGTTGGACATTTTCCCATTGCTTCTGGAGGGTTTCTAGATCCTCTAGAATGGCTTCCTCATCCATGCTTTGCGCTTCAGTACGGACTAGCAAACCCATACCCGCAGGCTTAATCAGAATGGCTAGCGCTCTCAGGCGGTTGCGTTCTGATTCGTTGCGAATGCGGCTAGAGAGGTTGACTCCTCGTCCGAACGGCATTAGAACCAAGTAGCGTCCTGGCAAACTGACGTTACCCGTCAGCCGTGGCCCCTTGTTGCCCGTTGGCTCTTTCATGATTTGGACTAGGACTTTTTGCTGAGGAGCCAGTAGCTCAGTGATTGAGCCAGCCGACTTTCTCAACCGCAAGGGACCTAGATCCGAGACATGGATAAATCCATTGCGCTCGCTATCGCCAATATTGACAAAGGCTGCATCAATGCCAGGTAAGATATTTTCTACAATTCCTAAGTAGACATCGCCAACCTGAAGATTGCCTTTGGCAACAATTAGCTCTTGTATCTGGTCTTCTGAAAAAACAGCAGCGATCCGGTGCTGTTCGGCAATAATAATTTGCTTGGACATTCAATTTCCTCAAAAACGGTCAGTCAGAACGGCAATGGCTTCGTCTGTGCCGTTCGTACTGTACTAATGGCTAAAGATTCAAAAAACCGACAAATCTAAAAACCGACACATTTAGAAACAGACAAAGTGGGAAGAAGCCACAGAGTCGCCTTATCCTGATTAAATCCTTGATGATTAAATCCTTGATAAGGAAAACTCTGGACAGGGGAAAGTTTAAATCTCCACTACCCAGCGATGCCCGGATAGCAGAGTCACCAATGAACGATCGAATGGCGATGGGCAGCTAGCCCTTCGCTAGATACCGCTCCCCAGGAGATAGATATCTACCATCGAAAGTTGAAGTAAAAGCTTTGCTGAAGCAGACGGCTTGACCTGTCGCGCCGATGAACCACTGGCAGCTTGAGAGGTATCTGTCTGCAACGGCTCTCTTGATAGGAATTATAGCGCGCCCAATCGATCGCGCCATCAATAGGTGCGAATATTTTCTAAAAAATGGGCTTTGTCGTTGAATTTGGCACGATCGAAGCTTAACAATCCTTCAAGCTAGCACTGCTTGAGCAAGAGCTGGGCGCGATGAATGTGCTGAAGTTGAAACTGTTGCTGCGTTGTGTGTTGCAACATGTAAATTACGTGTTCAGGGCGAAGTAGCGTGCCGTCGTTTTGGCAACTTCCCACGAAGCGCAGCGTTGCGGTGCTGCCGCTTGCCAAATTCTCAGCTAAGTCTTGTTGGAGGCGCTGAGGCAAATAGACCGAGCCAGCTTCCAGCAGTTGTAGCTTGAACAGGCGATCGCGCAGATTGACCTGCCGCGTTTTGCCCGATTTGGTAGTTTGCTCCATCCAGAGTTCTGGAACCGCCAGAACTTGTTCGATCCAGGTCTGCCACGCGGCAGAATCTGAAAGCACAAATTCTGAAAGCACAGATACAGTCATCCAGTATTCGGCTTGCTCTAGCAGATGTGTTGCCGAATCAGAATTGGGCGCGATCGACTCGACGCGATAGATCGGCATTTCAGCAGGCAACTGTGCCGCTAGCTTTTGCTGGAATTCTTCGATCGAGATGGATTGGGTCAGGTCAAAGTCAACGATTTCGCCAGAGCTGGTTACGC
>JBBSFA010000842.1:0-2334 GCA_038239185.1 Elainellales cyanobacterium
AGTTCGGGTAGAGTTGTAGTGAATTTCCCAATCCGTTGAGAAGAACATTTCAATATCTGCTTCGGTGAAGAAATCTGCTGCCCCGTGCGGACCGTAAAGTACGCCAATTTCCCAGCGATCTGTGTAGGTTGGAATCAACTCAGTTGGGAGCGATCGAGATTGTGCCAGTTCACTCGATTGATCGCTAGCTTGATTCAGTTTCAGGACATCTCCCGGTTGGAGCGTGCGTCCGGCATGTCCGCCGAATTGTCCTAGCGTAAAGGTTGATTTGCTGCCCAGATAGTCTGGAACATTGAACCCCTGCTTGATGGCTAGATAGGTACGATAGCCCTGCCCCTGAATGCCTTTCAGCTTTAACGTGCTGCCTGCCTTAACCAAAACAGTCGTCCAATAGGGAACTACTTCGCCGTTGAGGGTGGCTTTCATCGCAGCCCCCGTCAGCCCGATCGCACTATCCGCATTGAATCGCAAGGTTGCCCCGGTGACGGTGAACTCCAGCGCTGCTGCTGATTCGGCGTTATCGAGTAATCGATTTGCCAAGCGAAATGCCAAATGATCCATTGCGCCCGATGGCGGGACTCCAACGTTCCAGTAGCCAACCCGCCCCGGATAGTCTTGAATGCTGCTGTAGGTGCCTGCTTCCAGCACATCGATCGTCAAAGGCGCGTAATGAAAAGTCTCCAAAAATCGGGTGCTCAAGTCTGCCTGACTGAACCGAGGATCATCCAGGATTTGATCCAGATAGTCCAGGTTTGTCTCGATGCCATCAATCCGGCTATGTTGTAGGGCGGCTTTGAGCTGAGCGATCGCACCGTCGCGATCGGCTGCATGGACAATCAGCTTTGCCAGCAGCGGATCGTAGTAGGGCGTGACTTCTGTGCCAGCTTCCACCCAAGTATCGCAACGAACGGTATCTGGAAAGACGACCTGATGCAACGTTCCAGCGCTGGGCTGAAAGTTTTTCCCTGGATCTTCGGCATAGATTCGCGCTTGGATCGAATGCCCCTGTGGTCGATACTGAAACTCTGAGAGCGGAAACAAATCGCCAGAGGCTTGCTTCACCATCCACTCGACTAAATCAACGCTGTTGATGGCTTCGGTTACGCCATGCTCTACCTGCAAGCGTGTGTTGACTTCCAGAAAATAAAATTGCTCCGTCTGGACATCGTAAATAAACTCGACTGTGCCTGCGGACTGGTAATTGACTGCTTTTCCTAAGCGAACTGCGGCATCAGAGAGTTCATGTCGTAGGCGATCGCTAATTCCAGGTGCAGGTGTTTCTTCAATCACTTTTTGATTTCGTCGCTGCACCGAGCAGTCTCGCTCTCCCAGTGCCACTACATTCCCCTGACCATCTCCAAAAATCTGCACTTCTATATGTCGAGCCGTCTGGATATATTTCTCCAGAAATACACCGCTCTGATTAAAGTTACTCTGGCTCAAGCGCTGCACTTTTTCAAATGCACCCACTAAATCAAATTCGCTTTGGCAAACCTGTAACCCAATGCCGCCGCCGCCTGCGGTACTCTTGAGCATGATCGGATAGCCGATCGCCAATGCTGCCGCTTTTGCCTGTGCCAAATCTTCAAGCAGCGGCGTTCCAGGTGTCAGCGGCACTTGATTTGCCTGCGCTAGCTCCCGCGCGGTATGCTTTAGCCCAAACTCGCGTAGCTGTGTCGGAGTGGGACCAATAAAGGCAATGCCTGCCGCCGCGCAAGCTTCTGCAAACTCAGCACTCTCGCTCAAAAACCCATAGCCTGGATGAACTGCTGCTGCGCCTGTCTGCCGCGCTACCTCTAAGATGCGATCGGACTGCAAGTAGCTTTCGGAAGCTGGGGCTGCGCCAATACAGACTGCTTCGGTTGCCATCAGCACATGTTTTGAATGGGCATCGGCTTCGGAATATACGGCGACTGAAGTGATACCCAGGCGATCGAGTGTCCGAATGATGCGGCAAGCGATTTCACCCCGATTGGCGATCAAGATTTTGTTGAACATATGCGGGTTGTGGGGAGGGGCTGATGCTAATTAGGTGGAGATAAAAAACTGTCGATGTCAGATCCCCGGATTCTTCAAGAATCCGGGGACTAGTGCCACGTGCCTACAGGGAATGGGTAATAGGGTTCAAAATTTTAGATTGCGTCCCAAATGATGATCCGAATTGGGGTTGGATTATAAGCATTGCAGGGATTGTTGATTTGGGGACAGTTGGAAATTGCCACCAGCGCGTTCATTTCAGCCCGCAAATCTACCGTGCTGCCCGGTGCGGAAATACCGTCCACGATTTCCAGAGTGCCATCTTCTGAGATCGGAACGTTCATGAAAAAGTTGATG
>JBBSFA010000843.1:0-2327 GCA_038239185.1 Elainellales cyanobacterium
CCTATCGCGATGGCTCCACGCAAGTTTTTGAGGGCGATCCGTTTGCTGCGCTGTCTACCTGCCTTGAGCCGTATCAGCCCGTGAAGCTGCCGCTGCTACCGCCCGGAATTGGTGGACTATTTGGCTTTTGGGGCTACGAGCTGATCAACTGGATCGAGCCGCGTGTGCCGATCTATCCGCTCGCTGAAACTGACTTACCGGACGGGCTGTGGATGCAGATCGACCATCTGCTGATTTTTGACCAGGTGCAGCGCAAAATTTGGGCGATCGCCTATGCCGATCTGCGCGACCCCCAAACCAACCTGGAGCAAGCCTATCAGCAAGCCTGCGATCGGGTTGAACGTCTGGTCAACAAACTCCAGATGCCGCTCTCTAGCCAGGACACGCTGCTGCAATGGCAGCCTCGTCAGTCTCAGTCGGCAAAAGAAGCGATCGGCTATACCAGCAACACGACTAAGGCACAATATTGCGCCAGCGTGAAGCGGGCAAAGGCGCATATTCGAGCGGGAGATATTTTCCAGGTCGTGATCTCACAGCGACTCTCAACCGAATATAGCGGCGATCCGTTTGCGCTCTATCGATCGCTGCGGCTGATCAATCCGTCGCCCTACATGGCGTATTTCCACTTTCCCGACTGGCAGATTATTGGCTCCAGTCCAGAAGTGATGGTGAAAGCGGATTTAGTACCGGGCAGCGACGATCGCAAGATTGCTACTGTGCGACCGATCGCGGGGACTCGTCCCAGAGGCAAAACCCCGGCTGAAGATGTTGCCTACGCCAAAGATCTGCTGCAAGACCCCAAAGAAGTCGCTGAACATGTGATGTTGGTTGATCTAGGGCGCAACGATTTGGGGCGCGTTTGCGCGAATGGCACAGTCACGGTAGACGAACTGATGGTGATCGAGCGCTACTCGCATGTGATGCACATTGTCAGCAACGTTGTGGGTGAATTGGCTCCCGGCAAAACGGCTTGGGAACTGCTGAAAGCCTGCTTTCCTGCTGGAACCGTTAGCGGCGCTCCCAAAATTCGGGCAATGGAAATCATCCACGATTTGGAACCTTGTCGGCGTGGTGTATATTCCGGTGCATACGGCTACTATGACTTTGAGGGACAATTGAACACGGCGATCGCGATTCGCACGATGGTTGTTCGCAGCCAGCCGGACGGCACTCACCTGATCAATGTGCAAGCCGGAGCCGGACTAGTCTCAGATTCTGAGCCTGAAAAGGAATATGAGGAGACTTTAAATAAAGCCAGAGGCATGTTAGAGGCAATTCGTAGCCTAAAAAGTTGAAAAAGCCAAGTTAATTAGGCTCTAGCTAAGAAAACTCAAATTAACTTGGCCAGCTAGGCAGGCAAACTAACGCTCAACCTTAACTTTCTCACAATCTCTTAATTACCCGTCCTTTAGCTAAAGCCACTAAGCTATCGAGTGGATTACTTAGCTAGGTCTAGTCGTATGCTCCACACTCTCGCCTTGACAGCCAAGCCTCAGCCCGATTTACGTCAACTGCTGGAAGAGCTTTATCGAGGTCGAAGTTTACAGCCTTACCGCAGTGGGCAAGCGATCCGAATGTTGCCGGATGAAGTGCTAGTAGTCTGTCGAGGGGTGGTGCTACTGGGAACGCTTTACGACAGCGGCGATGAATCTTTGCTGGGGTTAGCTTGCCCGTCGATGCCGTTTGGGCTACCGCTGGCGCTGATTCGCCCCTATCAAGCAACCGCGCTGACGGATATCGATTTGATGCGGTTGAAGATGACCGAAGTGGAGCAGTCGCCGCTGTTGGCTCAAGGAATTTTTCGGCAGCTCAACCGCCGCTTGCAGCAGACCGAAGCAATCTTGGCGATGGTCGGCTATCGGCGGGTAGAAGAGCGGCTGCGGCATTTGCTGCTGCTATTGGTGCAGGAAGTCGGTCAGCCCGTGGCTTTGGGGATGCGGTTGAGCGTGCGGCTAACTCATCAGCAGCTTGCCAATGCGATCGGCACGACTCGCGTTACAGTGACCCGGCTGCTGAGTCAACTGCAAACCGAAGGCTGGTTACAGATCGATCGCGATCGCCACATCACCTTGCCTAGCCACGCCTTGCTGATGAGTCAAACTGTATTCGCTTGATTTATTCTTTCTGGCGCTGATAGAGAGCTTTAAACAAAGCCTGCTGCTTTTTGTGATCGACGATCGGCTCAGGGTAGTTACAGCGATCGCGTTCTGCGGGCGAGATTTTACCTGTGACTAATTCTTCTGTTTCTATACTTCGCAGTTCGGGCAGCCATTCCCGAATGTACTCGGCATCTGGATCAAACTTTTGCGCCTGACTCGCCGGGTTAA
>JBBSFA010000844.1:0-2326 GCA_038239185.1 Elainellales cyanobacterium
GATTTAGTTCAGTCAGAACATTTGAAACCCTGGCTTCCTGCTAAAAATACCTCAATCCAAAAAATACCCATTAAGGGGGGTGGTCATTTTGTCAAACGATTGTTATCTTTTTTAATACAAAGGGTATTGTCCAGGTAAAGCTATTGGAAACTCTCTAACCAAAGCCGGACTCATGAAGAGCATATCAGCGCTGAATGAACCGTATGTTACCTACAAAGACTGATACCTGCAAAGCCTGACTCACCCGCGCTGCTTCTGATGTGCGAACTGGCAGTCAAAAGTTAGGCAAACCACATGTAGGTCAAACCACATGTAAGTCGAACTACATGTAAGTCCAAGCTACAAGTTAAGCAAGCCACAGATTACTTAGGAGTGAATTATGAACCAGCCTGTTGAATTAAGCCTAGAACAACAGTTCAGCTTGCGATCGTTTGAAACGCAAGTCGGTCACATGAGCCATGAGCAAGCTCAAGACTTCCTGATCAAGCTCTATGAGCAGATGATGTTGAGGGAAACAATGTACAAGCATTTCCTCAAGCATCAGTGGGGAATTGAGCCTAGCCCTCAGATCTAAGCTGCCTACAGTCAACGTCCCTACAGTTTACGCAGATTCTCTTTGTCGCAGATAGTGACCTCCCTCTCTTGCTTTCGTTCCCGATCGGAAAAGAGCTGGGGATGCTGGGGCGCTCCTCCGACGATTTTGAAGCTAAGGTTCAGTGTAGTATTTTGCGCCTTTCGATACACAAGGTCATCCGCAGGACTACTTCACCACGGCGATCGCTTTTTCTGACTGAAAAACGGTCTTGAATCCACCGAAATTCGACAGTGTTGCATCAAAGCTGAAATAAAGCTGGCACTGGAACTCAAGAAGTATTGCTTAAGATACAAAAGGTTGGGTTGCGAAACCCTCTTAAAGCATAGCGGGAAGCAAGCTATGGATGAGAGAGGCGCGATCGATCGCGCCTCTCTCATTCTGGCTCAAGCTAGATTTTCGGCTTAAGCATCGTTCAATGCCGCAATTCCGGGCAGAACTTTGCCTTCCAGCAGTTCCAAACTAGCGCCGCCACCTGTGGAAATGTGGCTCATCTGTTCGGCTACACCCACTTTCTCAACGGCTGCAACCGAGTCACCGCCGCCGATGATCGTGATTGCGCCTGTTTTGGTGATTCCCGCTAGCGAATGGGCGATCGCTTTCGTCCCTTTGGCAAATTTCTCAAACTCAAACACGCCCATCGGACCGTTCCAGATCACCGTCTTGCAGTCTGCTAGCGCATCTTGGAACACTTTGACGGAATCAGGGCCAATGTCCAGACCCATCCAGCCGTCAGGAATATTTTCGACGCTGACGGTTTGAGCGTTGGCATCAGGCGAGAAGCTATCGGCAATCACTACGTCAGTTGGCAGCAACAGCGCTACTCCTTTCTCTTTCGCTTTGGCTTCCAGCTTCTTCGCCAAATCCAGAAATTCATCTTCTACTAAAGATTTACCGACATTCAAGCCGCGAGCCTTGTAGAAGGTGAAAATCATGCCGCCGCCGATCAGCAGCTTGTCTACTTTGTCTAGCAGCGTCTCGATCACCGTGATTTTGCTGGAGACTTTGGAGCCGCCGATAATTGCTGCCAGCGGACGCTGCGGCGATTCGATCGCCCCCTGCAAATACTGCAACTCTTTCTCGATCAGGTAGCCTGCGACTGAGGGAGTCAAATAGTGCGTTACGCCTTCGGTGGAAGCATGGGCGCGGTGTGCGGTTCCGAAGGCATCGTTGACATAGAGATCCGCGATCGAAGCAAGCTTCTGAGCAAACTCAGGGGAATTTTTCTCTTCTTCAGGGTGGAAGCGAACGTTTTCCAGCAGCATCACATCGCCGTTCTGCATCGCGGCAACCTTGGCAGCAACATCATCGCCAATGCAGTCACCTGGCTTGACGACAGGTTTGCCCAACAGCTCCGACAGCCGAGCAGCGACGGGCGTGAGCCGAAACTTGTTTGTGGCACGAGCCGCGAAATTGTCGCCTTTGGGTCGCCCGAAGTGGCTGCACAAGATCACCTTTGCGCCATTGGAGGTGAGGTATTGGATCGTCGGTAAGGCGGCGCGTATGCGGGTATCGTCGGTGATATTGCTTTGGTCGTCCAACGGTACGTTGAAGTCTGCTCGCACGAGCGCCTTTTTGCCCGATAGATCGGCTGCGGATAAGCTAGCTACACTTTTCTTAGACACTGAAAATCCCCCTGCGTGAGTCTCTGCTAGAAAATCAAACTTTTAACGAAGTCTTTTGACTAAGTATTGTTACTTATCAAATGATTGTAAAACGTTATGCACGGATTAC
>JBBSFA010000845.1:0-2321 GCA_038239185.1 Elainellales cyanobacterium
AGGGCAAATCATACCTATATTCAGCAACGCCGACCTGAGAACCGCGAAAGTTTCCCTTAAAGCGCGAATGAGACGATCGCCAAAGGTTCACCCACAAACGATCGCCCGAATGCCGCACCCTCAACCTAGAGGCTAAACCAATCACTCTTAAAATAGGTGAAGATTACCCAGCATCCCTTTCAGCTTTTCACTAATGCTCTGAATTTCGTTATAGGCTGCCAGCAGCCGATTCCCATTCACCAAAACTTGCTTCGTTGGGTATTTTTGCAGCAGCTCCAGCAGCGTAATTTGGTTGTCATCACTTGCCGAAAGTACCATCGCCGATCGCAAGGCGGGCACATTGGCATCGCTCGATCGCGTGTAGATATATTGACTCAACTGCGACAGCAGAGCCTCGCCCGCAAAGCTATTCAGCACCCGATCGAGCGTCACCGCATCGATCGCCACGGGTTTCGTCAGCGTTTCCCGCACGTTTTTGGGATCTTCGCCCGACATGCGGATATAAGCCCGCAGCGGTCTGGACATTTCTCCTGTTTCGGCAAACTTCGCCAAATCAGCCACTTCCACCGATCGCTGGAAGGCGCTGTACCTCAGCACCACCTGCTCGGAGGCGATCGCAGCGGAGGAACTTAGCATCACACTTAGCATCACGACCCCCAGCGCGGCAAGCCCACCGACGAACGCCAGTGCCAGCGGCGATCGCTTGGCAGAAGATCTGCCGAATAACCTATTTGCTGATTTGTGATACATCGTTCCTCCTTTTCCGTTTAACCGCAGCCGATCTTGGCAGACTGGCTTAATTTGAAGCTGCCCGCAGGTTTAGCTGCGTTTGCGGACTGGTCTGATTGCCCTCTGTGGCAGTTGCCTGGATTCGATAGCGTAAGCCCAGGACATTCGCCGAGGCTTGGGGCACGTCTATCTGAAAGCGACCCGCATTGTCGGCTGTAACCTGCTGATCGACTAGCGATTGCCCACCCACGATCACACCCAAAACCGATGCACCTGCAACAATCTTGATCTGGACTTTGGCATTTGGGCGAGTCTGACCAACCAGCGTGAAGCCATTTCGGCTGACGCGATCGTTATCTTTGTAATTCGTGAACCGAGGCTGGAGCTGGGTTGATGGACCAGGATTGCCAGGATTGCCGCCAGGATTGCCGCCAGGATTGCCGCCAGGATTGCCACCAGAATTTGCGACATTGAATGCAATAGGCTGAGCTGCTGCTGAGTACGTATTTTGGTTGCCGCGCCGCAGTCGCCCCAGCACAACGCCCTCGGTGACGCGATCGCCAGACTGAAGCGTAACGCTAGCTGTATAGACTCCCGACGAAGACTCCCGCGCCGGAACTTCCCGCACGGTGCGGTTATCTTGCACCAGCAGGAACGCCCCTTGAGCACCTGCCGTTCCGTTCATCGTCAGCGTCAGCGTTTGCCCTGTATTAAGCGGTACGCCCGCAGCATCGTGCGTCACCGATGAAATCTGGGCGGGAGGCTGGTTGGGCTGTACTGTGAAAGTCCAGTTGGTGGCGCGAGCATTACCGTTGACGTTGCGAAATTCTACGCGCACCTGCGTTTGACCCGTTGGCAAAGGAGTTGATGGACGATAGGTGAAAAAATTGTTGTTGATTGTGCTTTGATCGGTGACCTCTTTGCCGTTCACGAAAACTTTGACTGTGTTCAGATCAATCGCTACCCCTGTCGTCGTATCAAACTGCCCGGAGATAGAAGTGGTGGATGAAACGTTGGTGGCGTTATCAGCCGGCGAAAAATTGGAGATGCGTTGAGCGATCGCCGCAAGAGCTAACGGGGTTAGCATTAGCCCAGTTGTTGCTAGTAACGTAACAATTGACTTTTGCATCATAAATATTTTTTCAGCAGTAGACCCAAATTCTCAGTTGTTTCAGGTGAAATCTTGTCCAATGGAGTAATAATCGCGTATTTCAGTGCAGAATGAGCATCTGAAACAGGCGGATTGGCGCTGAGGCGGCGCACCGTTTCCTGAATAATCCGCTGGGCGTTGACGGCGTTCTTTTGCAAATTGCCAATCACCATCTCTACCGTGACGCTGTCGTGGTCTGGATGCCAGCAGTCATAGTCGGTTGCCATTGCCAAAGTCGCATAGGCGATTTCTGCCTCGCGCGCCAGCTTCGCTTCCGGCAGATTGGTCATGCCAATAATCGTCGCGCCCCAGCTTCGGTAAAGATTTGATTCGGCTTTGGTCGAAAAGGCAGGTCCTTCCATACAAACGTAGGTTCCGCCTTGATGCAAAGTCACATCCGCCAAATCCAGCGAGGCGATCGCGTCAGTCAGCACCTCTGCCA
>JBBSFA010000846.1:0-2319 GCA_038239185.1 Elainellales cyanobacterium
CGGCTGTAGCCCTTTGTCAAACACCTCTTGTATATGCCCGATCTCAAAAATTCCAGTGTCCTCATTCAGGACTCTCAGATTCATTTTCCGCAGCCGTGTCCGACAGCTCCGGCGATACTGTCCCGGCGGTTCACCGTTTCGCCCTCGAATTTTTCGATCGCGCACTGCCGTTTCGCCGTTTACCCACTGGTCGTAGAGAGCCGCCATCTTGATCTTTCTCAGCAACCCCGAAGCGCGGACAAAAGTAACCTCTGTATCACCCGCAAGGCATTGGACATCAAAGCTGATGCCGACGCGATGTGTCCGGATCTGCTGCATGGTCGAGTGTGGGAAAAAGCCGCAGTTCAGCACAATCTGCGGATGTTCCAAAGGTCCGAAGTGTCCTCGGTTGCCTGCCAGCAGGTGTTTGATCACCATGTTTCCCGCTTCGGTTTCATCGGGGAAACGATCGCGATCGTTCCAGACAAACTCCTCGGCGTAATCTTGGTGCATCGCTGCATAGATCACCTGCTGCGGGTTTGAAGTTTGAGAAAGGACTTGAACCGTAAAGAACTGATCCATAGGGCACACGGCAAAACGGGATTAACAAAACGGTTTTACAGCATAACCCTAGTCCCAAAATCTGGATCACAATTCCGAAAAAATCTCCGCTTTGACCTGCGATCGCCGCTGAAGTTCAGGCGAAAATCCTGCTGTTTTGCTCGCTGCCAACTGATGCGGCTCTTGGGTCTGCGAACCATTCAGCCGATTTAATCCCTCCAGCAGGGCGCTACAAACCAGCGGCTCGGTTTCGCGGTTTAGCATCAGCCGAAAGCAATCTGCCAGATGAGCCGCAGTCATCGGTAATTCGGCTGCTTCCGTCTGGAAAGCTTGCGTTAACTGCCGGATCGCAACCAATCGTTTCAGCGGATCAGCATCAGCCAAATCAGTCAACCAGTCTGCCAAGAATGGGGTAGCCAAGCGATCGCTTTCCTGTTGGACAGGTCGATCGAGCCGCTGCCAGACCAACAGTCCCAATACCGCCAGCGTCAACAGCCCTTCTACGATCACGCCTGTCGCTAGCCAGGATCGATTCGTCTCACGCCAGATACCGATCGCCAGATAGCTGCTGCCCGTCATCAACATGCCGCTGATCGAGGCGATCGTCAGCGATCGATTTGCCTGACTCCACAACCTGCGCCAATCGACCCGCTTGGGCAACTGCCACCAGCCCAGCCGCGCCAAATACACCCAAACCAGCACTGCCAGACCCAGGGCGATCGACAGAACAAACTGCCAACTCCAGACCAATAGCAATAGCAGCAACGCCGCGCTAAGCAACCCACCCTGCGCGGCTTGCAGAGAATCGCGCCAGCGCAAAAATTGCTGAGAGGCTAACACTGACGCAGAGGAGTCTTGGAGCCACTGAGCAAGCTGATTAAAATGGGGAGTCGCCTGTGCCACGGTGAAGATTTTAGGAAGTAAAGCAAAATTCTAAGACCCTCTCACAAAAAAGGGGGCTGATTATGAGCATACCAAGGCAAGCGGCGATCGACATGTCTCAACAGAATCAAATTGGTCTACTGCTGGCAACTCATGAGTAAAATCGCTCGTAATCATCATGGTTACCTATCCAAAACCACGTCACTATATCCCCTTCAAGAATTCCAAGCGCACGATAGCTTCGTGTGACGCGAACTGCCCAAATTGCCTCTTCGCTGTCGATACATTTGAAATGTAATGACGGATGAAACGGATTTTCTGCCCAAAGCCGATATGCCTTTCGTGCCGCCTCTCTGACAGGATTGCTCAGTTGCCGATACTCAGTCCAAAATGACGGCAGCGTTGCAGACTTCATAACTGCTCGTAATCCATTGGAGCCGATCGACCCTCTGCAATTTCTCGCTTGGCGTGTCGGGCGGTTGCAATTAGACTATCCTTCGTGTTTTTGAAGGAAGACTCCCATTGCGCTTCATCCTCTAAATCGGCAATGAATTCCCGTAGATGCTCTGCAACACGCTCTTGTAAGTCATCAGGCAAAGATTCAACCATCTTGACGATCGTGGAGATAGTAGGCGAGGACATAAACTACCCAGGAATAATTCAGTTAAAAACTATTTGCATTTTATTCGGTTAATCCCTGTCAGCAAGAGCAATTTGACATCCTCCCCGGCGTGAACGCACGGGGATTCCTAAACCTCACGATTTAGGTTTCTGTTTCATCGCACCCGCCTTCCGAGATTTACTCTCTTCGGGTCTTACAGTCGCTCCACAGACTAACACTGCTAGCCCAGCAGCTAAGTGGTTCAATGCCGCATTCACATCTCGGTCATGGTGAGC
>JBBSFA010000847.1:0-2316 GCA_038239185.1 Elainellales cyanobacterium
AAGCCCTCACCCCCCCAACGAAGCAAACTCCCTCAAACCGTCCTAAGCCCCCTCCCGCAATTTATCCAAAACCGATCGATCCTCCAAAGTAGAAGTATCGCCAGAAATTTCTTCGCCTGCCGCCAAAGCCCGCAACAGCCGCCGCATAATTTTGCCCGATCGCGTTTTGGGCAAAGCCTCACTGAAGCGAATTTCACCCGGACGCGCCAATGCGCCAATCTCGCTCACCACATGCTTTTTGAGCTGGTTGGCTAGCTCATCGCTGGGCGAATCCACGCCGTTCAAAGTCACAAAGGCCACTATTTCCTCGCCTTTCAGCTCATCCGGTCGTCCCACCACGGCGGCTTCTGCCACAGCAGGATGCGAAACCAATGCCGATTCGATCTCCATCGTGCCCAGGCGGTGTCCAGAGACGCTAATCACGTCATCCACCCGACCCATCACCCAAAAATAGCCGTCCTCGTCGCAGCGAGCGCCATCCCCTGCAAAATAGAGATACTTGCCGTCGCGCGGCGGAATGTGTTCCCAATAGGTGCGGCGGAAGCGATCGGGGTCATTAAACACCGTTCGCATCATGCCGGGCCAGGGATACTGAATTGCCAGATAGCCGCCTTCACCCGCCGGAACCGAGTTGCCCTCTAGATCCACCACATCGGCAAGAATGCCAGGAAACGGACGAGTCGCAGAACCGGGCTTCGTCGGAATCGCTCCTGGCAGCGGCGTAATCATAATGCCGCCCGTTTCGGTTTGCCACCAGGTATCGACGATCGGACAGCGATCGCCCCCAATCACATGGTGATACCACATCCAGGCTTCTGGGTTGATCGGTTCGCCCACCGTGCCCAACAGCCGCAGTGAAGACAAATCCCTCGCTTGCGGCAAGGCATCGCCCATGCGAATAAAGGCGCGAATTGCCGTAGGAGCTGTGTAGAAAATCGTCACCCCATACTTCTCAATCACATCCCAAAAGCAGCCCGGATTAGAGGCACGCGGCGCGCCTTCATACATCACTGTAGTAGCGCCGTTGGAGAGTGGTCCGTAGACAATGTAGCTGTGTCCCGTAATCCAGCCCACATCAGCGGTACACCAGTAGACATCCGTGTCGCGCAGGTCGAAGATCCACTGCGTCGTCATGTGCGTGTAGAGATTGTAGCCGCCCGTCGTGTGTACAACTCCTTTGGGCTTGCCTGTGCTGCCAGAAGTGTAGAGGACAAACAGCAAATCTTCGCTGTCCATCGGTTCTGCCGGACAGTCTGCCGAAATCCCTCGGCGAATTTCGTGCCACCAGTAGTCGCGATCGGCTTGCATCACGACTTCCTGCTTGGTGCGCTGCACCACTAGCACTTTCTCAACGGTTGGGGCATCGGCTACGGCTCGATCGACCTGATCTTTCAGCGGCACGATCGCATCTTTGCGCCAGCCGCCGTCTGCGGTGATCACGGCTTTCGCCTTGCCATCGTTCAGCCGATCGCGCAATGCCTCAGCGCTAAAGCCGCCAAATACCACCGTATGCGGCGCGCCAATCCGGGCGCAAGCCAGCATCGCGATCGCTGCCTCTGGGATCATAGGCATGTAGATCCCCACCAAATCGCCTTTCTGAACGCCGAGCTGCTTCAGCGCGTTGGCAAACTGGCAGACTTCCCGGTGCAGTTGGGCGTAGGTGTAGGTGCGTGAGTCTCCGGGTTCGCCTTCCCAAATCAGCGCGGCTTTGTTGCGTCGCCAAGTTGTCAGGTGGCGATCGAGGCAGTTGTAGGAAATATTGATTTTGCCGTTGACAAACCATTTGGCAAAAGGCGGCTGCCAGTCCAGCACCTGATCCCATTTTTTGAACCAGTGCAGCTCCCGCTCAGCCAATTCTGCCCAAAATGCCTCTGGGTCGGCTTTCGCGCGGGCATAAAGCTGTTCATACTCGGCAAGGCTTTTGATTTGCGCCTGCTCAGAAAAGGCAGAGGGGGGATCAAAAGTGCGATTTTCGTGCAGGATCGATTCGATCGTCGCGTCTGACATAGGACTCAATGATTTGGGGCTTGAATATTATGCTCTGGGTAGGCGCTGGGCTAAACTCACCATGACAGATAGGAATGGTAGCATCAACTTGCGTTTGACTGACAATTCGATCGATTTCGTAAAGAGTGAAAAAATGAGCGAAAAAATAGTGCCTCCGGCTGAATCCGCTGAATTGCGATCGCCTGACCCTGCTTTTGGCTGGTCTTCCTATGCCGAAATTATCAACGGTCGGTTTGCCATGATTGGGTTTGTGGCGTTGCTGCTGCTGGAAGCTTTTACCCGTCAGGATTTCTTTACCTGGCTAGGACT
>JBBSFA010000848.1:0-2311 GCA_038239185.1 Elainellales cyanobacterium
CGTTAATGATTTTTAGCAGGTGAATCGCAGCTTTGTCGGCTTGGCTAAGAAACTCGACTTCTTCTTCTCTACTGTCGCAGCAGTCATCCTTGACCAGCCGCACACAGCCGATGATTGCGTTCAGCGGCGTTCGTAGTTCGTGCGAGGTGTTTGCCAAAAATTCGCTCTTGAGCTGGTTTGCGGCTTCTGCCTCCTGCCACGCCGACTCTAGCTCCTTCGCGCGTTCCTCCAGTCGTCCTACCATGTTGTCCAGCACTTCTGCCAGGTTGTTTAGCTCCCGGATGCGGAAGTTTTTGGGGGCGCGTTCCAGAGTGTTGCGTTTGTGAATCCGCAGGGCGTATTTGCCCAACTGTTCGATCGGCAGTGCCAAATCGCGCGCCATGTAGAGCATCGCCAGCAAGTGTGCTGCCAACAGTCCTGCGGTCAAAATCAGCAGAATTTGGGTGATTTCTGCCAAGCCCTGGAGCGCACTATCCTGCGGGGTAACCGCCAACACTGTCCAGGTCTGGTTCTCAGTGGCGGTCATGGGTACGGTCAACGGGCTGAAGCCTACTACCCACTCGGAATTGTCTCGCAGCAAGCCGTTTACCTGCCGCCAGCCCGTATCGCCGCGCTGCGTGTTGTTGAGAATGTCTTGAAAGCGATCGGGGTCGATTTCTCTAGCGCTGCTCAGTCCCACTCGCTGTGGCAGGGGATGAGCCAAAAATGTGCCGTCGCTAGCCAGTACGACCGTATAGCCTTGCAGCAGCCAGGGATCAGCCGTTTCGCGCTGCCGCAGCATGGTTTGTGCAGTCAGGCTGTAGACAAGCTGTCCGGTCGTGTTGTATACCGGGGTGCTGACCAATAGATTGAGCTGACTGACGTTGTTGAGCTGAGGCGGTGGGTTCAGGCGATTCAGCGTCAGCGTATGGATCTTGAGGCGGTTGGGATCAGAGGAGGTACGCTGTTTTGCCCAGCTTCCGATCGCGATCGCATCCAACACCCGGTTGCCGCAAGTGGACGCAATCAGGCGATTAGCTTTCAGATCTTTGAGCTGAAGACACTGCACTTCAGTTGGCAACTGCGGCTGGAGCCGATCGAGCAGTTGTTTTGCCGAGACGGAAGAGCCAAATTGCAGGGGTGCTGTTTCGCTGGCGATCGCCAGGTTAGTCTGCAAGTCTGCGATCGCCGTATGGATCGTGTCCGCCTTGCGAACCGCGCTCTGCTCCAAATTGAGCCGCGCCGTCGTTAACAGGCTGGTGCGTGCCTTCCGAAATGTGACTGCCATTCCTAAGAAAAGAATCGGGATACTCAGCAGTAAAATCCGTAAAAGCAGAATGCGGCGGAAGGAAGACTGACCTAGCATTGCCATAACTGTGTCTCGACTTGGGATTCTCTACCTGGGGCATAGAACCGCACGGGTATCCCCTCTAAAGATACTATTCAGATTACTCCGGATAGACCCGGCATGTCTTTATGTGGCATGTCTTTATAAACCCTGATTATGCGTGAAGAGCAGCAGAAGATAAAGGAAAAGCAAAGGAAGAATCTTCAGTATCCTCACTTAACGGTCGTGTTGGCAATGAGTGCCGATGGCAAAATTGCCGATCGCACTCGATCGCCAGCCCGGTTTGGCTCCGCGATCGATAAAGCTCACCTGGAACGGCAGATTGCTGGAGCCGATGCGATGCTGTTTGGAGCCGGAACACTGCGCGCCTATGGCACAACGCTGAGAATCACCAATCCCGATCTGCTGAAACAGCGGCAGGGCAAGCAGCCTGTCCAGATTGTCTGTTCGCGATCGGCGCAGCTCAATCCAGACTTTCCGTTTTTTCAACAGCCCGTCCCGCGCTGGCTGCTGACGACGGAAGCGGCGGCTGTGGCTTGGCGCAATCCTGCGCTAGATCACAAGTTCGATCGCATCTTAACCGCTGATGCAGAAAGTTCTGACCTAGACTGGCATCAAGCCATGGCACAGTTCTCTAGCCTGGGACTGGAGAAAATCATCGTTGCAGGCGGTGGCGAATTGGTGGCTTCTCTGTTCGCCGCCGATCTAATTGATGAACTCTGGCTGACCGTCTGTCCCCTGATTCTGGGTGGCACTGAGTCTCCCAGTCCGGTCGGCGGCAGTGGCTTTCTAGCGGCGATCGCCCCTCGTCTGGATTTGCGCTCAGCAGAGGCGATCGGCTCTGAGGTCTTCCTACACTATCGGATTTCCCGGCTGTAAACTAATGTAAAGAGCATCTAAAAAGTCCTGTTCTCTCTTTCCTCCTGCCGCCCTCATGGAACAACGCAAGCCCAGCTATACCGTTTCCTGGATCGACAAAATCGC
>JBBSFA010000849.1:0-2309 GCA_038239185.1 Elainellales cyanobacterium
AAAGTGACGGGTTGTAGCAAAGGGCGCGGCGGCTCCATGCACTTGTTTTCCGCCGAACATCGGCTGTTGGGCGGCTATGCCTTTATCGGGGAAGGAATTCCCGTGGCTTTAGGTGCCGCCTTCCAGAGCAAATATCGGCGGGAATCGATGGGCGATGCCTCGGCTGATCAAGTCACAGCGGCGTTTTTTGGCGATGGCACGACCAACAACGGTCAGTTTTTTGAGTGCCTCAACATGGCCGCCTTGTGGAAGCTGCCGATTCTGTTTGTGGTGGAGAATAATAAGTGGGCGATCGGCATGGCGCACGAACGCGCCACCTCACAGCCAGAGATCTTCAAAAAAGCCAGCGTCTTTGGGATGCCCGGTGTAGAAGTAGACGGCATGGATGTGCTGGCAGTCCGCACGGTGGCGCAAGAAGCGGTGGCTCGTGCCCGCGCAGGAGAAGGCCCCACGCTGATCGAATGCCTCACCTACCGCTTCCGAGGACACTCTCTGGCTGACCCAGATGAGCTGCGATCGAAAGCCGAGAAAGAAGAATGGCTGGCGCGTGACCCGATCAAAAAATTAGCTGCCTACCTGACGGATAAGCAGCTAGTAGACGAAACAGAGCTAAAAGCGATCGATCGCCGCATCCAAGAGTCGATCGAGGATGCAGTCCAATTTGCTCAAGACAGCCCCGATCCTGATCCCGCCGATCTCTATCGCTATGTCTTCGCAGAAGATTAGAAGGCAGTAGATTAGAAGGCAGTAGATTAGAAGAACCACAGCCACTCACTAAACCGCCTTATGCCTGACTCGATCATGTACCAGGAAGGAGCCTATGTACTGCTGGAGCCAAACCAGCCAGAACAGTTGCTCACGCCGATCGAACTACTCGATCGGCTCAAGGCGGTTTTAGCCACGCGGCAAGATGATTTGCCCAACGATTTGCAAAAGTTCTTAGATCTGGATGCCCAAGCGCGGCATTTGATGGAAACGAGCTGCGAACTAGATGTTGAGCCAGGGCAATTTTTGCAGTGGTATGTGGTGCGGCTGGAGAAATAAGGTGATTTCTGAGATACAAGGGGCGGGTTTAGCCATGCATCACTGAATTCCAGCAAAGATAATGGCTAAAACCGCCCTCGTTAACCGTCAATGGAAAATTTACAGGTACAAGTTTTTTAGAATGGCGATCGTGCTTCTAAATTAACTCATTAGTATCAATTAGACCTGTTGGGAAATAACGAGAAAAATCGCTGAAATGCTTACACAGACTGGGTTTCAAGGATTTTAAACCAAAATCGCTGAAATGCTTGCTAGGCATGGGTTTCGAGGATTTCTGGGTTTATTACCCAACAACTCTATTGACACTCAATGTCTGAAAGGCTATGCTTGGAATCAATGAAACATATGGTTAAGCCAATCGCTTGGGTTGCCATCTCATGTACAGTCTCCCCAGATCTCAGGGAAGCGTGTAGCCGTTAATCTGCTTCAACGTCTGTCCGAGGTTTGCGACGATCATTCAAGTCTTGAATATGCGTTGGCTCAGCTTGCTGGCTATACGCTTTTCTAAGGTTTGGGGATGCTGTGTTTGAGATGCTAACCGAACTAGTTAACTTGGTTGAAGCACCTTAATTGATAAGGTGCTTCTATGAACTATGTGTTTCTCCACCAAACAAGGAGAAATAAACTATGGGTATTGCAATTTACTCGGATTGGCAAAACATTCGAGCTACTCAAAGCGAGATCAAGCGCATCTTGCAGTTTGCCGAGGAGCAGGGCAGTGTAGCTGTTAAATGCGTTTGCGCCCAGTGGCGAAGAGAAAAGATTCGCCATGATGCCATGCTTCATCAACTCGGATTTGACTGTCTGCATGTCCCGGACGGTAAAGACAACGCCGACCAAAAGCTGATTGATCATTGCAGACATCAAGTAGAGACTTTAACCCTGCAAACAGTCATTCTGATCTCCGACGATGGAGGTTTTGTACGCCTGATTCGTGAGCTAAAGCTCAAGGGCATCCGAGTCATTGTGATTGGTACGAGCAATTGCAATAAGCGGCTGAAAAACCTTGCTCATGAGTACTACAGCATCAGTAACTTGGTTCAACAGGTTGCTTAGATCTGCAACCTAAACCTCGATGGAGGAGCATCACGCTCCTCCATTCGTAAATTTGTACGGTCAAAAATTATGCTACACAAATTACTAGTATTCAAGAATGAAACCTTGCTGCGGCAGGCGCTCACTCACCGATCGTATGTCAATGAAAGCCTTGAAGATACCCAAGACAATGAGCGATTGGAATTTTTGGGTGATGCAATTCTCACCTT
>JBBSFA010000850.1:0-2308 GCA_038239185.1 Elainellales cyanobacterium
CTCGCACCAAGCTCAATTGTGTTAAAAATAGTCGCATTCTCTGTAAGGACAAGGGGACCCGTAACTTGAATCGTGACTCGTCCCGCATTGCCCTGCGATTGAGTGATTGCAGATAGAGCACCCCCCGCATTTAAAGTGAGCGATCGCCCACGAATGACCACGTTTCCGCCCGAACCCCTACCTCTGAGGAAATTTCCAATTTCACCCCCTGAAACTTCAACATTTCCAGTCGCATTGAGAATAATGTCTCCAGCTTGACTATTGCTGGTGCCTAAATTTCTGTTAATTCCAGCCCGTAAGAAACTATTTCCTCGAATCTTAATATCTTCAGCGTTGATCTGGATTGATCCACCACCATCCGCCATAACATTCAGGCGAGCACCTCCATTGATTAAAACATTGGCACGAGCAGAAGCAGGCGAAAGTTGGCGAATTGCCGGATGGGAATCTTCGCTAAGTTCAACGGTTGTAGGAGCCTGGGCGGCGACTAAGCCGAGTTGCCCACCCAGGGCATTTAAACCGCCTGCGATCGCCAAATCTCCCCCAATCAAGAGCAGATTTTGACCATCAGCGATTCTTAAACCCACGAGCGGTCTTCCAGCCAAACTGCTGCCTGCATCTGCAACAGACTGAGTTTGAATCCTTCCCGGCGTGATTTGATTGAACAGAAGAGCGGAAGGATTGACCGTTAGTAAGGGTGGTGCTTGAGGATTGTCAGTACTAAAAAAGCCTTGGGTGCCAAACTGTAAATGATTTGCAGTCGTTGCCACAAATGAGCCGCGCAGATCTAACGTGGCATTTTCGCCAAAAATAATGCCATTGGGGTTAAGGAGAAACAGATTCGCATTTCCCTCTACGCCCAACGTCCCTGAAATCGTCGAACGAGTATGACCTGTGACTCGACCAATGATGTTAACGACACCCTCTGGATTTCCAAAGTAAAGGCGTTGCCCGTCATTGACATTGAACTGTTCAAAGCTATGGAATAAGTTAGCCCCTCGTCTGGCTCCCCCTTCGATCCGATCGCCATTCTGATTATTAATCGTAACGTTTTGATTAAAGATCGATTGTTCGGAGCCAAGGGTGCGATCGGGGATGATTTGGGCAACAGCAGTTGCACTAGGCAGAAGGGCGATCGCGTTCGTTCCGATGACAATATAGGCGATCGAGATTTGGTTAAACCTTCTATACCAGGCAGTTGCTTTCATCGTTTTGCTCAAATCCATATGCTTGTTCTGCCTGAGCAGTTTAGTTGTAGACTCATACCTTTGCTTTTCTGTTTTATGCAACTGCTCTCAAGTCTTACCATTGACCTACAGCCAATTTCCAACTAGCACATAAGCCGCCCAGTAGCTAGGACGACTGTAATTAGGATACTGCTTTAACAACACGACTTGCGCCCGCCGTAATGCTTCAGCTTTCGTGACCTTGGAGTTGGCTAACTCCTGGTAAAACGCTCCCATTAAAATTGCAGTGGAGCGATCGCCAATATTCCATAGCGAAGCCAGGGTACTACGTGCCCCCGCCCGCCCGGCTGCCCCTGCCAATCCCAGCGTGGCCCGATTATCACCCGCTGCCGTTTGGCAAGCACTTAATACCAAAAGCTCAATAGCTTGCGATCGCGTTTCGTCTTGACGGCGCAAAAACCGGTCAAATTGGGTCACATTAATCGGGCCATCGGCTGCCAAGACAAAGGTATCTTCAGCTCTAGAACTAAATTGCCCATGCGTTGCTAAGTGAAGAATCGTGAAGGTTGTCTGATTGACCCTACTCTCTAGTATCTTGCTGGTGAAATCTTGATCAAGCAGCGTTGTAATTGGCACCCCTGCCCTGGAGATTGAGTTGAACTCAGATTGAATTTCTGGTAGCGGCGGAAAGTTTTGGAAGTTGGGTGGAGGTTGAACTAATCCAGCAGCAAGCACCTGTAACTGTTCTTTAGCAATCGGTTCAGGATTAAGCAACTGTAGCCCAGGACTCAACGCAACGGCGTATTTCTCAACTAAATACTGCCTGCCATCATACAGAACTGCCATCGGCACACTCCTCAATGCGCCATCCAGCACAAACACCAAGGTTTTGATATCACTCTGTTCCAATGCTGCTGCGATCGGTTGAATTAACCAGCTATAGAGTTCCTGCGAAAGAGACTTGACTTCTGCGATCGTGTCGGGTTCTGTAATGCTCTGTCGCAGTTGGGTTAAAACATGCTCTACTTCAGCCTGAGACTTGTCTATCTTATAGTGATGGAGAGATTGCCCCGGAACTTTAACAATTACCTCTAACTGATCCGGCAAGATAATGGGATAGA
>JBBSFA010000851.1:0-2306 GCA_038239185.1 Elainellales cyanobacterium
GTTGGAGACAAATACTGGTCTAAGTCTGGGCGATCGATCGGGTCAAGGTGACAACAAGCACCACACTGTTTTACGCAAACCCAGGTTGCCATGATTGAGTTGCCATAATTGAGACTATCCCCCAAATGATAATGTCTAGAACCTGATACTTGGTGACGAAAGCTTACCCGCCTGTGAACCGGGGGCTTCAGCTAAACTTTTCATAAACTCAAGAAAACACGAGCGTTGATTGGAATTTTGTAAACTTCCTTAAAATTAGAGCAGCTGAAACGAGTAAAATGTGATGCAGAGATCTCAGTCTACATAACAAACTATTGCGACAGCGGGAGAGAATTCATGGAAGCTTTGACGAATATCACGAGCAATATTAATTGGGAAGCAGTTGTTCAACTCACCCTTGTAGGCGCAATTATGCTTGCTGGTCCGATCGTAATTGCTGTTCTGGCATTTCGTGACGGCGACCTCTAAGCCTGAGCTTCGAGCACCATTTATCGAAGTTGAGTTGGGTGAGTGAGTCAGTTGAGATGTCAGGATGAACACAATTCTCTTGCATTCTGTTGAATCACTTGCCCTGTTCTTGCCCTGCTTTAGAGATGGAAGCAATTACTCAGGGCGGTCAAAATTTACATTAATCAACAATTTCTTGCAATCAAGCACTCTTATCCTGTGGAAATCTCAGAGGATGGCTTTTTGTTTGAGATGATAAGATTGCGGTGACGATCCTTCGAGGAACTGTTGTGATCCCCTCTATTGCACCTCTGGCTCTCCAGCCTCCTCTGACAAATCTATCTGACAACAACCGATTGCGGCTGTTCTCTGGTTCTGCCAATCTGCCGCTCTCAGAGGAAGTGGCGCGATATCTAGGGATGGATTTGGGCCCAATGGTTCGCAAGCGATTTGCTGATGGAGAACTTTACATCCAGATTCAAGAATCCATTCGCGGCTGTGATGTCTACCTGATGCAGCCAACCTGCTATCCGGTTAACGACCATTTGATGGAATTGCTAATTATGATCGATGCCTGTCGGCGAGCTTCTGCTCGCCAGATCACGGCTGTGATTCCTTACTATGGCTATGCCAGAGCCGATCGCAAGACTGCCGGTCGAGAATCGATTACCGCTAAACTCGTCGCAAATCTGATCACTCAGGCAGGCGCAAACCGCATTCTGGCAATGGATCTGCATTCTGCTCAGATCCAGGGCTATTTTGATATTCCTTTTGATCACGTCTATGGTTCTCCGGTCGTATTAGATTATTTGGTCAGTAAACAACTTTCAGACATTGTAGTGGTTTCGCCTGATGTGGGCGGTGTGGCGCGGGCAAGGGCGTTTGCCAAAAAGCTCAACGATGCCCCCCTCGCCATTATTGACAAGCGGCGGCAGGCTCACAACGTCGCAGAAGTCATGAACGTGATCGGTGATGTGTCGGGCAAAACGGCCGTTCTCGTAGACGACATGATCGATACAGCAGGCACAATCTGCGAAGGAGCCAGACTGCTCCGTCAGCAAGGAGCACGTCAGGTTTATGCCTGTGCAACTCATGCCGTGTTTTCACCTCCCGCGATCGATCGCCTCTCTCAAGGTATGTTTGAGGAAGTTATCGTCACTAACACAATTCCGATTGCTGAAGAAAGCCGCTTTAAGCAGCTCAAGGTGCTCTCTGTTGCCAATCTCCTGGGAGAAACAATCTGGCGTATTCACGAAGACAATTCTGTCAGCAGTATGTTTCGTTAAAGACTTAACAGTTCATTAGAGAATTATCAAAAATTTGGGTCTAAAACCCCGCTCCTTTAGGACGGCTTTTGTCATACAATTGTACTGGTGGAAAAGGTATCGAACCACTTAAAAAACCTTGTTGCCGAAAGGCGTACACTGAACCTTGACAATTGAATCTATGCGGTTCTGCTGCATTGTTCTAGCTTCCTCCTAGCAGCAGGTAAAAGATTCACAGGAACTAGACGAATTGGTTTTTGAAGCATATTTGTTTCAATCCAAACAGGACTTGCAGGAATGCAACTAGGGTAGGGCATACCCGAAGTAACGCTTGGGGAGAGCCTCACCTCTGGCTTAGATGACGCAAGGAATCTAGGTTAAGTGATCTCGGTGAGCCAAGAATCCTCGTCGCTTTAGCGCGAGGAGTGTCAAAGTTAAGTACCTTACCAGTAGAGTTACATCATTGCTGTCACCTTAATTCTACTGTGTCCCAAATTGAGCATTCACCTCAACATTTACTTCAAATTAAGCATTAACTCTAGACTGGCTCTAGAAATCTATACATCTTTAGGTCATGCTAAGGACGGTTTGAAA
>JBBSFA010000852.1:0-2299 GCA_038239185.1 Elainellales cyanobacterium
AGAATTAAAGGCAAGCTGGTAGCGATCGCCGCTGTAAATGTGGTAGCCCCAGTAGAAAAGCTGTTTGCTGTTGCGAATGGCGACCTCTTCGGGATCGATGAATTTGAAGCGATCGTCGTTTTGCACCAGTTCGGCAAAATAGCGCTGATATTCTTCTTTGAGGATGCGGCTGCGATTGCTTTCGTCGTCAAAGTAATTGTTGATCAGCACACACAGATATGCAGTGGGATTGACTTGCCGAATCGCTTCGAGCAGGCTTCCGACCGATGTTCTTAGCTGCACTTCTATCGGATCTGTTTAGGGCAGACTTCAAATTCAGAACTTGCACGAAAGAAACAGACATCAAATTCAAAAAAGAAATTGGCTTGTCCCAGAATCAAAGGCACATCGATTGCTTGTGTCCAGGCAAATGCCAGATTAACCATTGGGAATGGACTGACTTGGGCATCAACAATGACTGCACGAGCCTCAAACCGAGCCAGGTTCCCTGCCAATAGAACCGAGAGCATCTCATCTTCCCAGATTAAGCCTAGTTGTAACCCCAACTGGTATGGCAAAACATTAACACTTGCGCCGGTATCTAATAAGCCTTCGACATTCAGGGATTGACCATTAAGGGTAAGCGTCAAAGGCAAATACGGCATACCATCGACTAGACCCAGGCTACTGTCAATAATTCTGTAGGGAAATTTTCGAGCCTCAACCATTCTGTTCCTGTTGTTTTGTCGCCAAAAGGTTCATGAGAACATTAGCAGCCTCAGAGCAATTGTAGGGCGACCAGATAGGATACTCTTGGTTCGCAACAAAGAAGTTTGCATCTTCTTCTTTGACAAGTTCTGTTGCAAGAAACTGCATCAGCCGAAGCTTGTCAATTTTTGGAAGCCCCTGGATTTGCGACATGAGTTCAGCTAATGGCATTTGAGCATCTCCTCGTTTGAGGTTCGGTGAGAAAATGGGAGGTGCTAGCTTGTCATAGGGGGGTACGATCGCTAGCATCTGTTCATTCTACCAATTGCCTCATGCTGAGCGGCGACTAGCATCCTTTGAGTCCTCGCCAATCTCCATCGCTCGTCTACTCCAGCGTGGCTTGGTCGGGCAGTCAGGTAGCCAAAGATACTAGTTTCAATAGGTTCGGCTCTGTTGTCTCGTAGAAAATCGCTACTGCAATTCTGCGGAAATTGAGGCGCGATCGCACTGTTCCGCAGAGGAGAGCTGGGGTTGGGTTTTGCTAGGTTTGACTCAATCTAGGGGCGATCGATGTCACCACCCAGATCTCTTACTCGTCCGCTCCAACGTGTCGTTAAACCGGGCTTTCGTGACAAGCTCACAACTTCTTTACCGCTTTCTGTTTCTTTCTTGCGTAGGTCTGCAAATATTGCGTCTAAGTCATAGTTGAAAGACTTGGCATACTCTTCACGGATTCGGTGGATCTCTTCGACAATCTCATCTTTCCACATGACCTAATCTCCCATGAGTTCGTTGGGTGATTCGGCATAACGCCCTAAATTCACTACTTGGATAGAATGTTTCTGCATAATACGCCGCTGAGGTTAGATAGGCAGGATCTTTCCGCATATTTTCAGATTTACTACGGAGCCGATCGAATGTATTGCTTTTGGGAATCGCAACGCAGCTTTTGAGAAGATATTGGAAGGTATCCTGAAGCCCTTTAAGGCGATCGCTTGAATCAAAAACACCGAGTTGCACCTAAAGCGCAACCGAGCGATCGTCTTCTGCTACCTTTATGCCATTTTTCCAAAGCTCATACTCACTCAGATCGATATCTTCATTCCACACAATCCCGTAGCCCCCTTGCTCAATCTTAAAGTTCCTGAAAAATGCAGGGTGGCGAAGCGGAGCAAACACAGGATTTTCTAAAAGATGGAGAATATTATATTTCTTGATTTCTTGATTGGTGAATTCAATCACCAAAGTGCGATCGTTAATCGCTTTTACTTTGCAAATTTTGGGACATTCCATACTATTTTTAGCCTACTTTAGCGGGGGAAGTTTACGAAATTCTTGAGTATTCCACATCTGCAAAAGATCCTGCTGGTATAAAGCTGCCCACTCTAGAACCAGCTTCTGAGCACGACTCGGCAGATCTCCTTCAATGGTTTCTAATGATTCAATGCTCACTAATGCATTGTACTCACCATAGATTGCATGAAAATGAGGTGGCGGGTGATCCCCAAAAAACACCTTAATCACAATTCCATAAAACCTTGAAACCTCTGGCATAATTTATTCAAGCACGACTCTATCAACTTGCCCTAATTCTATCAAAGCCTGCTTTGTA
>JBBSFA010000853.1:0-2285 GCA_038239185.1 Elainellales cyanobacterium
AGAACGGGCATTGCGCTTGGCGGTGACCAAGCGTAAAGTCTGTGGCGGTTCCCGTTCGATGGAGGGCTTTGCCGACACCGCCAACCTGTTAACGGTCATCCAAACTTGTCGCGCTCAAGGTCGTTCTGCGTTGGAATTTCTGCGTCAATCCATTTCTCAATCGATCTCTAGATTTGCGCTTATCCCGCCCCAAAACACCTGAATCCTTACAACTGTTCACCGGAAGAGCGATCGCCAATTCCCACGGCTCGGACAACGATGCCTGCTTGCTGAAGACGTTGCGCCTCTCGTTGCAGCCACCAAGCATATTCAAGACTGTCAAAATCTCCCAATTGCGACCAGAGCAATACCAGTTGTCGGGACGCAGAGGCGCACCCCTCTAGAATTGGGACAACGGCTCCATCGCTAACCCGTTGCCGTTTGGTCTGGCTGAAGCGATCGGACAGCTTCATGGCACTACTCTGTCTATCTGCGGTCATTCAACCCCCTGATGTGAATCTGGAATCTCTGCTGCATTCAACCCTAAGCCTCCGCTTTCGCTGTCCCTACTTCGGATGCCACTTGCGAGTCGCTTCTACTAACTCGTCCAAAGTGCAATTCAGAAGTTCGATCAGAATTCTTACCTGAAGGAAACTAGGGCGGGGTTCTTTTTCTCCCCGTTCCCAAGTGCCGATCGTGGTGGTTGTAACACCTAAAGCCTCTGCAATTTGCCTCTGGGTTAAACCCGATCGCTCTCGCAGCATTTTAAGCGTGACTGCTTGATCATCTCCTGCGGTCATACTATACTCTAGCTAGTTAGCTACAGCTATATATCTAAAGCTAATTAGCTGTAGCTGTTAAGAACTGCTGGACAACTCCATTGGGGGCTGTCTATTCTCTGCATTTAGTTAATTTGCAGACGTGAATCTTATCATGTCTCGATTTTCATGCGCTCGTAATTTGTTCGTAACCTACAGGAGATTTCCTATGTCTTACCGCGATCGCCTCTCGCCGTGGTGCATCATTCGCCATTTGCCAAATGCCCAAAACATTCTAGTCGAGCGGTTTCGCAATCGGGGAGAAGCAGAGGCGTATTTGCGATCGCTGAAGCGACTCTTGCCGCAGGTTGAACACAGTTTAGTCTCGATCCAGACCTGGATTCCAACAGCCCAGCGAATCGTCTAAATCCAGAGCAAACCGTATGTAATGTTAGTGTGTTGAAAACTAATCCGATTGACTTGAACTCCTAGAACCCTGATAAAGTAAAAACGCTTAGATTCAACGAGAACTCTGCACAAAAATTCTTGGCACACCCCCCTTCTAACGCATCATTTCTGACGCTGAATGGAGTCTGAGAGATGTCCTCCTCTCAACTACAAGATCCCTGGCTGAATCGACTTGTGGGCGATCGCGATCGCTACCACATCCAGAGCCGTTTGGGCGGCGGCGGCATGGCAGATGTCTATTTGGCAGTCGATACCCTGCTAGGTCAGCCCGTAGCCTTAAAGCTGCTGCATGAAAAATTGGCGGTCGGGGAAATGAGAGAGCGGTTTGAGCGAGAGGTAGCGCTCTGTGCCGCATTGAAAAACGATCATATTGTTCAGGTGAGCGATCATGGCTTAACCCCCGAAGGCAATCCCTTCTTTGTGATGGAGTATCTGCGCGGACAAACGCTGAGACAGTTGCTCACCCGCGAAAAATTTCTGTCTGTCGATCGCGCCATTAGCCTGGTCAGCCAAATCTGTATTGGGTTACAGCTCGCGCACCAAGGGGTTCATCTACGCCGTGCAGATGCAGCCAGTGAATATGTCAAAATCGTTCACCGCGATCTGAAGCCAGATAATATTTTTCTCGTCTCGACGGCATTAGGGGAATGGGTGAAAATCCTCGATTTTGGCATCGCCAAGATTCGCAGCGATCAAATCAACCCCAATGAAACCAGCACGTTTCTGGGAACCTACCGCTACGCCGCCCCTGAACAGTTTGAAGTGGGCAAAGACCTGGATGAGCGAGCAGATATCTACAGTCTGGGCATGATGCTCTACGAAATGTTGAGCGGCATCGATCCGTTTGGCTTCGGTGCAACCGTTCATCCCCTCAGCGGCGGCACTTGGGCGATCGCTCATGCCTCCAAGGAAGTCGTGCCGCTCCGCCAGCAGGCAGGCTGTGAGCAACTCTCGCTAAAACTGGAAGCAGTCGTGATGCGATGCTTGCAAAAGCGACCGGAGCTGCGGTTTTGGTCAGTTCGCGAGTTGAATACTGCTCTGCAAGCGGCGGGTAACTATCCAGCCGCGATCGAACGTCCA
>JBBSFA010000854.1:0-2284 GCA_038239185.1 Elainellales cyanobacterium
GAAGACTACTTGCTCAAGGTCTTGCTCGAATAAGATGCGTTTGCCCTGGTTGATCACCTGCTGAAATTGACCCAGCAGCGTCGCGAAGTTTAAGATTTCTTTCATCGCTGAGCTTACACCCACTTGACTTGAGCTAATCCTCCTCTGAACGCTCGCTCCTATGTCTGTATACTACGTAGCAAATCCAAATTTATAATTGCTGCAAAAAATTCAGCGATGATGACTAGGCAGCTTCAAACGTGAGTGCCCTGCCGCGCACCTCCGGGTGCAGCGTGCCGCGATCGTACACCACCTGCCCGCCCACGATCGTCACTACCGGGTAACCCGTCAGATTCCACCCTTCAAACGGACTCCAGCCGCACTTGGTTTGCAGATCGGCGCGCACCACCGGGCGATAGGTTTCGAGATCCACCAAGACCAGATCCGCATCGTAACCGCGTGCGATCGCCCCTTTGTGGGGAATCCCGTAGGCTTTCGCGACCGCTGTGGACATCCAATTCGCGACTTGGGCGATCGAGCAGCGCCCCTGCATCGCTTGAGTCAGCATCAGCGGCAGTGAAGTTTCGACCCCTGGCATTCCTGAAGGCGTGTTGGGATAGCCTTTCGCTTTTTCCTCTAGCGTGTGGGGGGCGTGGTCGGTGGCGATGAAGTCAATCACGCCGTCCAAGAGCGCCTGCCAGAGGACTGCGTTGTCGTGCGGCGATCGCAGCGGCGGATTCATTTGGGCTAATGTGCCGATCGTTTCGTAGGCAGTGGTGTTGAGCAGCAAATGCTGGGGGGTGACCTCTGCCGTGACCCAACTCGGTTTGTCTTGCCGCAAGAGTTCGGCTTCCTCGGCTGTGGACAAATGCAGAATGTGTAGGCGGCGCTGATATTTTTTAGACAAACTTAGCGCTTGCTGCGTTGCCAGCAGTGCCGCCTGATTGTCCTGAATCTGCGAGTGGATAGCGGGGTCTGTGATGCCTGCAAACTGTTCGCGGCGCTGTCGAATTCGCTCCTGATCTTCGGCATGAACCGCAATCAGGCGTTGACCCTGGGAAAAAATTTGCTCCAGCGCGTCAGCTTGATCGACCAGCAAAGCCCCGTGCATTGACCCCATGAAAATTTTGATGCCGGGGGTGGGGTTAGCTTGCAGCAGGTCTGGCAAGTGTTCTACTGTTGCACCGACAAAGAAGCCATAGTTAACCAGGCATTTGGCGGCAGCGCGGCTGAGTTTGTCATCCAGAGCGGCTTGCGTCGTGGTTAGCGGCTTGGTGTTGGGCATTTCCAGAAAAGACGTGATGCCACCCTTGGCGCAGGCACAGCTTGCCGTAAACAAGTCTTCTTTGTACTCCAGCCCTGGCTCCCGAAAATGTACCTGCGGATCGATCGCTCCTGGCAACAAAGTTAGCCCCTGTGCGTCAATCTCCTGAGTTGCATCAGTTGGGCTAGCGCTGTCGATCGCGGCAGCCACTTGGGTAATTTGGCGATCGCGAATTTCGACATCGCCTAGCAGGAATTCTCCAGTCGGCAGCAAAATGCGGGCATGGCGAATGATGAGGCAGGAAGGTGATTCTAAAGCGACGGTAGGCATAAGGTCTTACTTGGCAGAGGCGATCGATTCAGAGTTTGTGCAAGAACCCTGGGCGATCGTTTAAAGTGGAGGTCGCATTCAGGATAACAAAATCTTGGGTCCGCTCATCATCTCTGCTGATCATCTCCAAAAGTTAGTCATGTATTTTCAAGCCCAGCTATGCTAAAGCCCAGCCATGCCGAAGAGGGTGTGAAACCATTAACCTCCAGTTTTGTAGCTGGTTCTTTGATCTACGATGCCTTATCCTTCCGATCGAGAGTTTCGCTTCAAGCCCGACGACATCCCGCCTTCCCCCGACTCTTCAATTGGGGAAGAAAGGACTAATCCCATGAACCAACCCGCCCCTAAGCCCAAAAACTCGCCCGAAAACCCTTGGGTAGAAGCCGCCAAGACTTTAGGACTGAGCTTAGTCCTAGCCTTTGGCATTCGTCAGTTTGTGGCAGAACCCCGCTTCATTCCGTCGGAGTCGATGGTGCCCACTTTAGAGATCAACGATCGCCTGATCGTGGAAAAAATTAGCTATCTGTTCCACCCGCCTGAGCGCAGCGACATTGTGGTTTTTTCGCCGCCTGCTGCGGTTTCCCAAGCCTGCGGCGGATCGGCAAATATTTCGCAGGAGGCTTTTATCAAGCGGGTGATTGGGCTACCGGGCGATACAGTGGAAGTTCGAGACGGAGCCGTGTTGATCAACGGTCAGCCTCTCTCAGAGCC
>JBBSFA010000855.1:0-2281 GCA_038239185.1 Elainellales cyanobacterium
TGCGCTGGCGACAGCAGATGGATCGTAACCTGGAATTTTCACTGCCCGAAGAATCCGATCGCCTCCGACTCTGGAAGCAAGCTTTTTCCGGCTCTGTGCCGCTTAGCTCAGATCTGAAATGGAAAGAATTGGCGAAGCAGTTAACCCTAAGCGGCGGCGAGATCCAAGCCATTGCTCAAGAAACGATCGCTTATACGGCAGCGATCGAAGCCGCCAAAGTTGGCTATGAACAATTGCTGTACGTCTTGACCCAGCGGGGACTTACACTGAACATTAGGCTGTCGAAGAAGCGGCGATCGGCAACAGCTCCCTTAGGGGAAGATCAAGAGTAGAAGCAAGCCGAATAGAAATCGAGCGGGACGTAAAGGATTTTATGGAAAAGCTAATTCAGGGTTTGAGTACCTTTCGGAACAACTATGTTTCAACTCACTGGGATTTGCTAGAAGATCTTGCCCAGGGGCAGCATCCGCGCGTTTTGTTCATCACCTGCTCCGATTCCCGCATTTCGCCCGACCTGCTGACTCAAACTGACTTAGGCGATCTTTTCACCATTCGCAATGCGGGCAATATTATTCCGCCCTATGGAGCTGCCAACGGTGGCGAAGGAGCCACGATCGAATATGCTCTTCATGCCTTGAACATTGAACAGGTCGTCGTCTGCGGTCACTCTCACTGCGGTGCCATGAAGGGACTGCTGCAAATTGGCAACCTGGAAGCCGAAATGCCGCTGGTTTATGATTGGCTCCGCCACGCCGAATCCACCCGCCGTTTGATTCAAGAGAGCTATCCGGGGCGAGACAAAGAGGAGCTTTTAGAAATTACGATCGCCGAAAACGTCTTAGTGCAGATCGACAATTTGAAAACTTACCCCGTGGTTCGATCGCGGCTACACCAAGGCAAGCTGAAGATCTACGGCTGGATCTATCTGATCGAAACGGGCGAAGTGCTGGCATATGATGCTGATACTCACTCCTATCTCCTGCCTCAAAGTCAACTGCCGGAGTATGGGGAAGAAGGACTGACTCCTGGACGCTATAGCAAAACGAGCGCGCCGCCAGTTTCCTGTGAACTGCCTTATGATGACGATGCGCCCGCCCCAGCGATCGGCAGTGGCAGCGGCAATCAAGTCCCCTTCAGACCCGTTTCAACTCCATCCACGACCGCTTCCCCCAGCCAGCCATGGCTTTCGCGAGAGCAAGCCGATCGCATCTATCGCGGCTCTAAAATAAGAAAGTAGACCTCAGTAGACCCTCGGTAAAATTATGCTGAAAGATCTCTTGTCTCGTTGGGGATACCATTCGGAACCGATCCACGCCAACGTTGAAATCTACACCTGGCAGACTTGTCCCTACTGCATCCGCGCTAAGCTGCTGCTGGGCTGGAAAGGAGTGAAATTCACGGAGTACAAAATTGACGGCAACGGGGCTGCCAGAGTCCAAATGGCAGAACGTGCTAATGGTAAACGCTCTGTGCCACAAATTTTTATCAATAACCAGCACATCGGCGGCTGTGGCGATTTGTATACGCTCAATCGGGCTGGCAAGCTAGATGGACTACTAGCGGCAGAAGCTTAGCTGGATTTTCAACGCACACCTTGCAAATTCCACCGCCGCCGATCGCTGATCCAGACTATCTCATCCACTATCGCTGGATGAGTCGGGCGATCGCGCTAGCAGAAGCGGCAGGTAAAGCGGGCGAAGTTCCCGTGGGAGCCGTGATTGTGGGAGCCACAGGGGAAGTCCTTGCCGAAGCCGAAAATCGGCGGCAGCGCGAGGGTGATCCGACTGCCCACGCAGAAGTTTTGGCATTGCGCCAAGCAGGGCGATCGCTGGGAACCTGGCAGCTTCAGTCCTGTACGCTCTATGTGACTTTGGAGCCTTGCCCCATGTGCAGCGGGGCGATCGTGCAGGCGCGGCTGGATCTGCTGGTGTACGGCGCAGATGATCCGAAAACTGGCGCAGTTCGCACCGTGCTCAACCTGCCCGACAGTGCGGCATCGAATCATCGGCTACCCGTGATCGGCGGCATCTTAGAATCGACCTGTCGGCAGCAGTTGCAGAGCTGGTTTGCTGCCCAGCGATCGCGAGATTCGCTTGCCTAAAGCTTGCCTAAAGCTTGCCTAAAGCTTGCCTAAAGCTTGTGGCAGGCAGAACTTTCTTGAAGGACCAAGGACGGTCTTGAAGTACCCAAGGACGGTATAGACAGCAACAGAACTGTCCTGTATATGAGCGATCGCGTTTCAAAAGCGACTATTGTGAATTGTAGAAGCCCGGAAGCTAAA
>JBBSFA010000856.1:0-2280 GCA_038239185.1 Elainellales cyanobacterium
CTGATTGGGGTCAGCGAGTTTGGTGAATCCGATTTGAAGCCGTTGCCGAGTGCCGAAGAGGATATCAAGGCAATGGCGCGGGTTTTGCAGCAGCCAGAACTGGGTGGTTTTGATGAGGTTCGGGCTTTAGCTAATCCGACAAAGACAGAGGTCGAAGATGCGATTTATACGCTGTTTGCTAATCGCCAAAGAGACGATCTGCTGCTGTTCTACTTTTCGGGGCATGGCGTGAGAGATGAGAGCGGTCGGCTGTTTTTGGCAACGCCCAGCACTCGGAAAGATGGGGGCAAGCTGGTTGGGCATACGGCGATCGCGGCATCTGTGCTGCACGAAAATATGAGCAACAGCCGCTCTGATCATCAAGTGTTGGTGTTTGACTGCTGTTTTAGCGGGGCGATCGCCACTGGCATGACTATTAAAGATGACGGCAGCGTGGCGATTCAGCAGCAGCTTGGCGGCAAGGGCAGAGCCATTTTTACCTCGTCCAATTCGATCGAGTATTCGTTTCACCGAGATGAGTTCAAGCTCTCGGTCTATACGCATTTCTGGGTGGAGGGAATTGAGAAGGGGGTTGCCGATCGCGATGGGGACGGCTGGGTTTCGGCGGATGAGCTGCATGAGTATGTTCTCGCCAAAGTGAAAACAGCGGCTCCGGCAATGACTCCCCAGTTTTTTCCAGTGCAGGCAGGACACAAAATTTTGCTGGCGAAGTCGCTGCCCCAGGACGATCCGCAGCTTCGCTATCGCAAAGAAGTGGAAGCACGGATTGGTAGTTTTCTAGTGGATCGCGATCGCTTTTCGATTCCGGCAAAGAAATCTTTGGAAATGCTGCGGCTGAGATGGAAGCTTGATTTGCAGACGGCAGGGGCGATCGAATCTGAAGTGCTGCAACCGATTCGGGAACGCCAACGCAAGTTGCAGGAATACGAACAAACTTTGATCGATACGATCCAAGAGGATGGCTTTCCCTTCACCGATAGCATCCTCAATGATCTGAGAGATTGCCGAATGCTGCTGGGGTTGCGCGATGAAGATGTGATGGCGATCGAAGCTAGAGCTTTGCCGACTGATCAGCCGTTGAGCCTGACTGAATTTGAAGATGAGTTACCTGATAAATCGCCCACTGAGCCTGTAGCAGACGATCTAAGCTCTGAGCGAGGCGTTGATTATACTCAACTGCGAGACTTGCTAGCCGCAGGTAAATGGAAAGAAGCCGATCGAGAAACCTATCGGCTGATGATCACAACTGTAGGGAGAACAGAGGGCAATTATTTTAGGGAAGAGGATTTACTCAATTTTCCTTGCACCGATCTGCGAACCCTCGATCGCCTTTGGGTCAAATATAGCAATGGGCACTTTGGCTTTAGCGTTCAAAAAGAAATCTACGTAGAGACGGGCAATCCGCTAGATGGGAAGTATCATAAAGAGACGTTTAACCCGTTTGCCCATCGCGTCGGCTGGAAAGTGAAAGACCAATGGCAAGACTACTCTCAGCTCGATTTCTCTTTTTCTTCCCCCAGAGGATTACTCCCGGCGGTGTTGGGGTGTTGGGGGGTGGGGCTTTTCTCTCGTTTCTCTCGTCTTGTGCGCGCAGAGACTTGTGAACTGTAGCACATCACAGTCCTAGCCTTTTTAAAACTTTTGTTTCAGTGCTTATTTCATACCAAAAACCTCCGTTTCAGCGATCCGATACCTGGCACTGTGGTCAGTTGGCTCCCCCTCAAATTTGGGATCATTGCAATCACTGGGCTTGGGCGGATCTGGCAGATCTTGCGGAAACTGCAATCTGGCGATCTGCGGATTCAACGCATTTGCCACCACAAATTTTTCAGCCACCTGATGAATTTCCGCGTTGGGAGCTTCCCAACTGTCCCAGGGCAAACTCTTTTGACCAGGGCTTTTCTTCGCAGCTTTGCCGCTGACCTTGATGCCCTTCAGCAAACGACTGCCCCAATGCGACTTTCGCTCTGGCTTTGCCTGCGGTCTATACTTTTGGCAAAACTTGCGGTAAGCTTCGGCACACAGATCCAGCGTTTTGCCCAAAGCCAAAAAGGCTGGATGCCACTGACTAATTCCGTCCTGGCTCAACCGATCATACGTGCCATAGTTGCTGAAATCGTTAAAAAATCCTTGCTGTATCCCTGCGGCTTTGGGGTTTGCATGAATATAGCGCAGCGTATTCAGCACTCTGCGCGTTTCAGACTCGGCAAACCCCGTGCTGTGATAGCGCTTCTCCCAAAAGTGCCCAGTACGGCGCAACATCCGGTTAAAACACATGGC
>JBBSFA010000857.1:0-2277 GCA_038239185.1 Elainellales cyanobacterium
GAGTTCACAGCCGACCCACTGTCCAAACGTGGGAGAACTTTTGCGAAGGTCTACAGCGACATCAAAGATAGCTCCAGCCGTGACGCGCAAGAGTTTTCCCTGCGTCTGCTGAATCTGGTAGTGGAGTCCTCGCAGGACATTGTTAGTCGAGCAAGAGTGATTATCTTGGACAAAGCGAGACTCAATGCCCGTTTTTTCAGCGAACGCTTTTTCGTTAAAGCTCTCCATGAAGAAGCCGCGATCGTCTTCAAAGACGCGAGGTTCGATGATCAAAACGTCCGCAATTTCTGTGGGAATAATCTTCATGAACCTTTTTAATTGACCTCAATGAGTGCACCAGTTTCATTTTTCCCGCAATCTACCTTTTTGCCGCAATCTGCTGTTTGCCGATCGGACAGGTGATTCAGCGATCGAATGAAGCAAGTCTCACACATCCTAGCCAATGCTACGGTATTTACTGAAGAGGAAGGTCACAGCCATTTATTCAGTCTTCATATTGCTTCAATATTGTTATAGAAAGGATAAAGCAGGGCAAACAGCCCAATTTATTGAGATTTCGGGGTGGTTGAGTCGCGATCGGTGCGTACCCACTTCGTTTGAGGACGGATCAAAAACTTTAGGTAGAGCGGGATTTTCCACAGCATATAGAGCGGAATGGCAATCAGAGTCCCCGCAGGCAGTTCCGCTCGACAAAATTTTGCCCAAGCCGCTAGTATTGCCGTCAATAAAATTAACCCCTCGATCGCCAGCAAGACCACAGGCATCCAAAGGCTTGTCAGCACTGCCACCCCACAGGCGATCGCCGTCACCCCCAGCCACAGCATCACCAGCAGCGAGAGCGGCGGCACGGCAAGATCTAGCGCTAGGACTGCCAGATCGAGCCGCTGCTTGACGATCGCTTGCTTGAGCAACATGGGAACCTGGGTGAGCAAAGTCTGTAAATGCCCGTGCTCCCAGCGAGTTCGTTGACTGGTCGCGGCGGTGTCCTGCTGTGGCAATAGCCCAATCACGCTGGCGGTTTCACAGAAGCAAGGAGGCTGGCCGGCGATCGTCAGATCAATTCCTAGCTGCATGTCTTCGACAATGTTGCCGCTGGCTAGCTTGGCATTGCGAAGACTCTGCCAGGGAAAGGCCATGCCCGTACCCGTCAGCAGACAACCAAAGCCCAGACGATGCAGTCCCTTGGGACGCACCAGGTTTTTCATCTTGAAGGCAAACGCCGAAACGGCATCTCGCGGTTTGGGGTCTGCGGGCTGCTCCAGCAGATAAAGCGCTTGAATCGGACGCTGTTGAGCCATCGCCAAGGCGGCAATTTGCGCTAAGCTCCCCGACTGGATCAGACAGTCTGCATCAACGATCGTCACTACATCCGGCGGATCGGTTGCCAAGTAGTCCATGCCGTAGTTCAGTGCGTAGCCTTTGCCGCGCTGCTCGGTGTTTTGGCGCTCAATCACGGTGGCTCCGGTAGAGCGGGCGATCGCCGCCGTATCGTCAGTACAGTTGTCAGCAATTACGATCAGCCGATCGCGATCGGTGAGCTGCGGCAGCAGGTCTCTGAGCACCGGGTAAATTCCAGCCGCTTCGTTGTGCGCTGGAACCAGGATGGCGGTTTGCGGAATGGTTTGAGTAGTAGGTGCAGGAATGGGCTGTGGTGCAAGCAGGGCAGCGAGGCACTCCCAGAAAAGGGTGGCGATCGGCACAAGCAGGACGATCGCGAGCGTGAATATCACAAGACCGAGCAGAAAAGCCACGGAAGAAGAGACTAACAAAACCCTAATGTCCTTAAGCGCAGCCTCTATTGTCCTGTTAGAGTTTGCGATCGCCTATGGAAGCTGGAGACTGCCTAACAAATCTTTACAGAGCTAGCTTGGCATCTGACTGGACATCCAGAAATTGCCCCAAAATTCCTACAGAAAGTAAAAGACCCGACAGCCCCCTGTCAGGTCGATGTTGAACGTCACTTATCTTCTTCTAATGTACGCTGTTCAGGTCAGAAATGACTTCATCTATTTCGCGCATCTCCGTAAGTCATTTGAGCAATAAAAAGTTAAGCGCGATACATCACTCTACACCTTCGATTCGATCTTCTACCTCTTGATAGAGTTCGCGCAGCAGATCCAGATTTTCCTCGCTGGTTTCCCAGTAGCCGCGACCGTTGACTTCTAGCAGAGTGCTGACCACCTTGCGGAACGAGTGAGGGTTGAGATTTAGCAGGCGCTTCCGCATCTCTTCGTCTTGAATAAAGGTGGCGTTGGTGTCTTCGTAGATCCAGTTATC
>JBBSFA010000858.1:0-2274 GCA_038239185.1 Elainellales cyanobacterium
CATTGCAGTAAATCAGGAGAATTCATTTATGAACCATGATCACCATCATCAGCAAACCCAACCCAAGCCGGGAAACAGTGGGCACGATGAACACGGAAAACAAGCTAAAAAGAATCCGCCTGACTCTGGCCCAAAAGGCAAGCAGGGTGGTCAAGGTAAACCGCCCAGTCCTGATCAACATGCGGGTCATGATGAACACGCTGGACACGATAAACACGCTGGACACACCCCAGAGATTTTCAAACGACGCTTCTTTATTTGCTTGGTGCTAACGCTGCCTATTCTCTATTTTTCACCAATATTTCAGACTTGGTTTAATTATCAAGCCATCCAGTTTCCGGGTGCGCAGTGGGTAATTCCCATTTTCGCAACGATTATTTATTTCTATGGTGGCTGGGTTTTTCTGAAGGGAGCCTATTACGAACTCCGCAGTAAAATTGGCATGATGACTCTGGTTGCTCTAGCCATCACTGTGTCGTTTGTCTACAGTGTGGCAGTGACTCTCGGATTGAAAGGAGATTCTTTCTACTGGGAACTGGCAACCTTAGTCGATATTATGTTGCTCGGTCACTGGATGGAAATGGCTTCTGTGCAGGGAGCCAGCAATGCGCTAGGAGAACTTGCAAAATTAGTGCCTTCTGTCGCTCACAAGCAGGTGAATGGGAAGACAGAAGATGTCCAAGTAAGTACGTTAGTTGAGGGCGATCTCATTCTGATTCGTCCGGGCGAACAAGTCCCAATTGATGGTGAAATCGTAGACGGTACTTCTAACGTCAATGAATCTTTTCTGACGGGAGAGTCGCGCCCGGTGGTCAAAAAAGCCCCTGATGAAGCGATCGCGGGAGCGGTCAATGGAGAGGGTGCGCTGACAGTCAAGGTCATACGCACTGGCGATCAAACAACCTTAAGCCAGATTATGCGGATGGTTGAGGAAGCGCAAACCTCTAAAAGTAAATTTCAATCACTCGCTGATCGACTTGCCTATTGGCTCACGTTCATCGCGATCGGGATCGCTTCGCTAGCCTTCGTCGTTTGGCTATCGATTAAACCCGATGATCTAACCTTTGCAGTGAGTCGTGCGGTGACTGTATTGGTGATTGCTTGTCCTCATGCGTTAGGGCTAGCAGTCCCCTTAGTGCTGGTCAATGCTACGGCAATGTCTGCTAAAAATGGCGTCCTGGTGAGAAACCGAGAAGCGTTTGAACGAGCCAAAAGCATTAAAACAATCGCCTTCGATAAGACGGGGACATTGACGACAGGACACTTTGGCGTACAACGAATTTATACGGATAGCATCGATGAGTTAAAAGCGTTGGGCATTTCTGCTTCCCTAGAATCTTTATCAGAACACCCGCTGGGACAATCGATCGTGGAAGAAGCCGACCATCGAAAACTCCAGCTTTCCAAAGCCAGTGACTTCAAAGCAGTTCCCGGTCAGGGCGTTGAAGGCGTAGTAGACGGTCAGCATTATCGGGTCGGCAGACCAGAATGGGTTCAGGAATTGAAATTGCAGTTTCCTCCAGAGTTGGAAAAGGGACTACAAGAACGTGAATCTCGGGGTGAAAGTGCGATCGTCCTGATGGACGACAAGCAAGTTCTCGCCCTATTTGGGTTAGCAGACAAAGTGCGACCATCGGCACGAGAAGCGGTTGTAAAATTACAGAAAATGGACGTGCAGGTGGTCATGATCACAGGCGATGCCGAAGCGGTTGCCAAGGCTGTTGCTGGGGATTTGCAGATCGATCGCTACTATGCTCGTGTGCTTCCTAAAGACAAAGCGGCGCTGATTCATAAGCTCAAAGCTGAGAAGCCGACCGCCTTTGTGGGCGATGGTATTAATGATGCACCAGCTTTAAGCGAGTCTGATTTAGGCCTTGCGATCGGGGCTGGAACCAATGTCGCGATCGAGTCTGCCGATCTAATCTTGGTTAAAAGCGATCCGCTGGATGCCACCTACGCCCTTAAACTTGCGAAAGCAACCTACACCAAAATGGTTCAAAACTTGTTTTGGGCAGTCGGGTACAACGTCATTGCCATTCCCTTAGCGGCAGGAGTTGGCTACTCATTCGGCGTTCTCTTAACACCTGCAATAGGCGCAATTTTAATGGCCGTTTCGACGGTCGTTGTTTCACTGAATGCCATGTTGCTACGTCGCATTCGTTTGAGTGATTAATGGCAGCCGTGACACGCTGCAACGCTACCTGAAAGCCCTCTTCTCTCTACTCCATCACCTAGAGCAGCTTTTAGCAGCATTAATGCAACGGTGAGAATGGG
>JBBSFA010000859.1:0-2274 GCA_038239185.1 Elainellales cyanobacterium
CTAATTCTTCGATTCCCAGCCGCATTCCTTCGTCTAGCGCAGTGCCGCCGTTGGCTTGCAGGCGGTTGATTTCCAGCTTAATGCTTTCGGGATTCTCGATCACATGATTGGGGATTATCAACTTTGCTTTGTGATCAAACACCACCACGGAGAGGCGATCGCCAGGAGACGAACTGTCCACAATCCGTCGGGCAGCTTGCTTGACAGTCTCCAACGGGCGACCGTTCATAGAGCCACTGTGATCTAGAACCAAACACAGATTGAGGGGAGCCGTGCGCCCAGCAGCAGTAGGTAGGGCAGAGAGCGACAAAACAAGCTGCCGCTGACTGCTGGCTTGAGTGGCATCTAGCTGAGTATCGCTTAAAGTAGCTTCTAAACTGACTCTCATAGAGAATGCGGGGAAACGGTAGGGTAATTGGAAAATCAACAGGGCAGATGATAGGGCTGAAGAGATGTATCCGATCACCTCTGAGCATAGCTTCACTTTATCTTGCTGTCGTTACGGGCGGATGTCTTTAAAACATGGCGTTAAAATTTGGCGGGGTTCGGATATCCCTAGTACGGCTAGTCCTGCGAGAGGTCACGGATGCTTTCAGGTTCAAGTTACTATGATAGAAATCCTGCTCTTTTCAGGCAATTTCTTTAGGCAACTTCTTCAGGCAATAGTACGCTATGGGTTCTATTCAAGCTGTGCAATCTCAATACTATGGTGGCGATGCTGCTTATCGGACACCGCCCCCTGATCTGCCATCTTTGCTGCTAAAAGAGCGAATCATTTATCTGGGGCTGCCGCTGGTTTCCTCAGACGACTTTAAACGGCAGTTGGGTGTGGATGTCACCAAGCTGATTATCGCGCAGTTGCTCTATCTTCAGTTTGAAGACCCGGATAAGCCGATCTTTTTCTACATCAACTCGACCGGAACCTCTTGGTATAGCGGCGATGCGATCGGCTACGAAACAGAAGCTTTCGCCATTTGCGACACGATCAACTATATCAAGCCGCCCGTCCATACCATCTGCATCGGTCAAGCGATGGGGACTGCCGCGATGATTCTCTCCTCTGGAGCAAAAGGCTTCCGCGCCAGTCTGCCTCACGCCACGATCGTCCTCAACCAGTCGCGCTCTGGCATGGGTCAAGCGCAGGCAACGGATGTCCAGATTCGGGCGAAAGAGGTGCTGGAAAACAAAGCTGCCATGCTGGATATCTTGGCGCGCAATACCAATCAGCCGACTGAAAAGATCGCCAAAGATACCGATCGCATGTTATATATGACCCCCGAACAAGCCAAGGAATATGGGCTGATCGATCGCGTCTTAGAAAGTATGCAAGATCTACCCAAGCCGCTTCCAGCCTTGATCTAGCTCTCAACATCAGGTTTCTTCTTATGTCTGTCGATGGTATTCTGCGCGTTCCCTATAACATTCCTGGCAGTCCCAACTGGCAGTGGGTGAGTATTTACACTCGTCTAAGCCAGGAACGGATCATCTTTCTCAATCAGCCGCTGACCGATGGAGTTGCTAATTCGATCATCTCGGCGCTGCTTTACCTGGAGTCAGATGACCAAACTAAGCCGATTTACCTCTACATCAATTCGATGGGTGATCCCGTTGGGGCAGGGGCGGCATCTGCGGTGGCTGGTAGTATGTCTATTACTTCGGGGATGGCGATTTATGACACGATGCGGCACATTAAATCCCCCGTTCAGACGATTTGCTTAGGAATGGCATCGGGTGCTTCTGCGATGTTGTTGTCGGCAGGAGCGGCGGGTTTCCGCACTAGCTTGCCTCACTCAACGATCGTGCTGGATCATCCCCGCATCGGCAATCAGGGACAGGCAACAGACATTCAGATTGCAGCAAAGGAAATTCTTTCCAAAAAGCGATTGATGCTGGAAACCTTGGCTCAGACTACCGGACAGCCGATCGAAAAAATCATAAAAGACAGCGATCGTACCCTCTATCTAACGCCTTACCAGGCAAAGGAATATGGGCTGATCGATCGCGTCCTGGAAAGCAAATCGCTTCCGACTCCTGCTTTAGCAGCACTCTAGCTCATTTTTAGACAACCTCACCCTTCTTTCAACTATGCCTATTGGAATTCCCAGCGTCCCTTACCGCCTTCCCGGTAGCTCCTATGAGCAGTGGATCAACATCTACGAGCGGCTTTTCCGGGAGCGGATCATTTTTCTGTCAGAAGAAGTCGATGACGGCATTGCCAACGCGATCGTCGCCTATATGCTGTATCTCGACTCGGATGACCAAACCAAGCCGATC
>JBBSFA010000860.1:0-2271 GCA_038239185.1 Elainellales cyanobacterium
CTCTCTCTCATGCCACGACCAAGATCAATCTCTGCTTCGTCAGGCTAATGCTGAAGCGGCTTGCAGCCCCTTCCTGAGATCTCAAATGGGTTCTATAGACATCGAGATGGGTGGGACTGACTGAGATGACGCTGGGAGCAGAGGTGATTTCGCCGCCCAACGCAGACCAATCCCGCCAGCCGCCCGAAGCATCCCACCACTTTTGCCAGAGCTGGTTGTCTGTGCCGCGCACAAACACATCGCGATGGGTGGGAGTGCGAGCTACCACGCTGGGGGCGGAGGCAAGTTGTCCGCCCAGCGGTGTCCAGTCGCTCCAGTTTGAGCCACTCCACCATTTCTGCCAGAGCTGGTTATCTGTGCCGCGCGTATAGACATCGAGATGGTCGGGATTGGCTGAGATGACGCTGGGAGCAGAGCTGATGTCGCCGCCTAACGGAAACCAATCTTGCCAGCCGCCGGAAATATCCCACCATTTCTGCCAGAGCTGATTGTCTGTGCCGCGCACGAACACGTCGCGATGGGTGGGTCTGCGGGTGGCTACGCCAGGTGCATCGCCAAACTGGGTCGGCAGTTTCACGCCACGGGCTGTCCAGAAGGGATAGTCAGAATCGATTCCGGCTTGACCGTAGGCGATTCTGAAGAATCCTTGCTCTCCCCAACTGGCTCCCCAGGAATTCTTGCAGATCCAACATTGGTCTACGTCAGAATATCCCACGATTTCTACACAGTGAGTTCCTTTTTCAACTCCTCTGACATGCCTGTATATGCCGCTGCGGTAAGCAAAGAAGTCATCGAAGACGTGAAATACCGCAGAGCAGGGTCCGATCGTGGTGAGCCAGTGTTTACGTTCATCAATGCTGACTAGCGCTGATGATTCTGTGACTCGTACCGATCGCCCCTCTCGGTTTTTGCCAGTGTGACAAGCGGGAGCACTGCCGTTGAAGGCGCTACTGTAGGGGAAGCAAGCTTCGTCTGGGGTGCCGCGAGTGATCAGGGCGTTGTAGGCATCGGTAGGCCACCAGCCGTCGCAGGTTGCGCCGTGATCTGAGCAGAAGTGTAAATCGGCTTCGGATAAGTCTAGCGCTTTGCCCAATTCGATCGAGGCGATCGCTTCTACGACGGCAACGGTGCAGAAGGAGACACAGGAGCCGCATTGACCTTGATCTTTGACGGGGGAGATATGGTTTTTGCCGTTGTTGCGCCAGTCGATCGCGGGGGCAAAGGCGAGGGGGGCGCTTTGAGCGCGGGGGGCGGCGAGGGCGGCGGATAGGTCTTCGGTGTCGATGACAACGCCTAAGAGTCTTTGTTTTTGCTGTTCGGAAAGTTGAGATTGGGGCGTTTGGTCGGCGACCCAGGGGGCGTTGGCTGCGCTTAAGTGAGCATTTAGTTCGTCAAAGGAGGTCATGATTTGTACCGAATGAGTTTGAGTTTTAGGGTGAGCAAAGGGCTAGATGTTGCCTGTCAGCGGGCGGTTGAAGAATCGTGCCGTCTGCTGTTGCTCTACTCTTTAATCAAACGCTTGAGGTATCTAAGTTCGCGCTTGAGAATACCTAAGTTGTTCTGACTTTTTTCCTAGTTTTTTTATTCGGCGATCGCTCCCACCCAAACGTATCCCTTTTCAGAAACGGTGATCGCGCAACGACTCAATCAGGTTTGGGGTTTTCTAACCTCCGCCAGATGCTAGACTACAGGCAGATTGGAGCTTTTGTGTGGTTGAAACCCATGAAGCGAGACGAGGTACTATCGCTAGTAGCGGCACATCAAGCAGAATTGGAGCGCTTGGGGGTAAAAGCGCTAAATTTGTTTGGCTCGGTGGCGCGAGATCAGGCACGTTCGGATAGTGACGTAGATTTTTTGGTGGAATTTTCCATAGAAGCCGGACTGTTTGACTTGTTTCGAGTGCAGCATTATCTGGAAGATCTGTTGGAGCGTGAGATCGATCTGGGAACCGAGGATGCCTTGAAGGAACACTTGCGAGAACCTGTGATGAGGGATATGATCCGTGTCTTCTAGAGAATGGCAAATGCGGGTGCAGGATATTCTGGATGCGATCGCCAGTGTTCAAAGATTAACCGCAGGACTGACCTTTGTAGAATTTACGGCTGATGAAGCGATCGCCAAGGCAGTGCTCTATAGAACCCATTTGAGATCTCAGGAAGGGGCTGCAAGCCGCTTCAGCATTAGCCTGACGAAGCAGAGATTGATCTTGGTCGTGGCATGAGAGAGAGTTCGTTCAAAGTTCTTCACTAGACTTTTACAGCGCTCCATCCA
>JBBSFA010000861.1:0-2270 GCA_038239185.1 Elainellales cyanobacterium
ATAATGTGCGTCAGTTGAAGCGATCGCTCTCGCCGCGCACGGAGCTAATGGCAGTCGTTAAGGCGGATGCTTATGGGCACGGAGCCGTGACGATCGCCCGGACGGTGCTGCAAGCGGGCGCAGATTGGCTGGGAGTCGCCACGATCCCAGAAGGAATTGAGCTACGGGAGGCAGGCATCTCAGCCCCGATTTTGCTGTTGGGCGCGACGAATACATCAGAGCAGGTTGAAGCGATCGCCCAATGGCAGTTGCAGCCTACGATTTGTACGCCCAAGCAGGCGCTAATTTTTTCAGAATCGCTAAAGCCAGGAGACTTACTGTCCGTTCACCTGAAGATTGACACGGGCATGTCGCGCTTGGGGATGCCGTGGCAGGAAGCGGCTGAGTTCGTGCAGCTAGTAGGACGACTGCCGCAACTGCAAATTGCTAGCGTCTACTCGCATCTGGCGACCGCAGATGATCCAGATCAGCGCATTATGCAGCTTCAGCATCAGCGGTTTGAGCAGGCGATCGCGCATCTGAAGGCGATCGGCATGACCCCGCCTCGGCTGCACTTTGCCAACTCGGCGGCTACGTTGGTCGATCCCAGCTTGCACTATGACTTGGTGCGAACCGGGTTGGCGCTTTACGGCTTGTATCCTGCGCCTCACTTGCGCGAGCCTCATTTGCGCGAAATGGTGCAGCTTCAGCCCGTGATGCAGGTGAAAGCGCGGGTGACGCAAGTCAAAGCGATCGCCGCTGGAACGGGAGTCAGCTATGGCTATCAGTATGTTGCCGATCGCGATATTTTGGCGGCGGTGGTGGGGATTGGCTACGCGGATGGGATTCATCGTAATCTCTCGAACCAGATGACGGTGCTGATCCGAGGTCAGCGGATACCGCAAATTGGCGCGATTACGATGGATCAGCTCATGCTGGATGTCAGCCAGATTCCGGATCTGCAAGCGGGCGAGGTGGTGACTTTGCTGGGGCAGGATGGCGCGGATCAGATTACGGCAGATGACTGGGCAGAGATGTTGGGCACGATCTCTTGGGAAATTTTGTGCAGCTTCAAGCATCGGCTGCCGCGAGTGGCGATCGGCAATCCGCTCCGTGAGGCGACGGGGGAGATCGTGCGATCAGAATTTTGCTGAGAATTTCGCTGGGCAACTCTCTTTTACGACGGAAATTTTCTGCTATTATGATAAAGCTTTAGCACCGGGAGAGGTGGCTGAGTGGTCGAAAGCGGCAGATTGCTAATCTGTTGTACGGTTTAGGTCGTACCGAGGGTTCGAATCCCTCCCTCTCCGTTCTGTTTCTAGTCTGATTCTTATCCTAATCGTTTCTCTGTTTTCTGTTCTTAATATTGAACAGGGGAAATTTAGATACGCAAATAATATGAAATTTAAAGCAGTAATTTGGCAAGAAGATAACGTGTGGTGTGGTTCAGTGCCCGCTTTACCGGGTTGCTATACCTGGGGAGAAAGCTATGAGCAATTGCTGGACATGTTGGAAGATGCAATTCAAGGATGGTTAGACGTTGCCAGTCAAAGTCAGGAGTTGAACTCGATTCGCGGCTTTAACTGCCTACAAGTCTTGCGGTATAGTAATTACAGCGATAAATGTAGAAGTCGATTACAGGACTTCTCGCTTAATTAAAAGTGCGATCGCAAAAGTTAAGTATCGGAAATCTCTCCTAAACAATGGCTCAAACGGCTCTCCCTTCCCTCCCGCTGTCTGCTCATCCTTTAGCAGCCATCATTTATCGGCTAGAAGCAGGCGATGCTTTGTTACCCGACTCGCCAATGAACGTGATGGAAGTGGTGGGGGTGCTGAAAAGCTATGGTGTGGTGCTGGATGCCTATCAGCACAACCTGCAATTTATTGCTGAGCATCAGTTTTTGGTGATGTTTCCCTTTTTCAAGTATTTGAACGGCGATGTCACCTTTTCGAGGCTGCTGAAGCATTGGTGGCACGATCGCATCAACTACGAGTTTGCTGAATACTGCATGAAGGCGATGTTCTGGCATGGGGCAGACAAGCTCGATGCCTACCTGGACAGCAATGAGTTTCGGCAGCGGGTCGAGCAAGCGATTCAGGCAAAAGCAAAATCTGACTGGTTGGCGGCAGGACTGCATCGCGGCTTTCCAGACTTTTTCCCTGAGCAAGTGCGGATGCTGGCTTATTACAGCGTGCTGGGTCAATTTTGGGATGTGATGAGCCGGATGTTTTTGGATCTGTCCGATCGCTACGATCGCGGCGAGATTAAAACAATTCCGCAGGTGGTTCAG
>JBBSFA010000862.1:0-2264 GCA_038239185.1 Elainellales cyanobacterium
AAACAGCACTTGCACTGAAATACGCAGTGAAATGGGTTCATGAGCGGGATTGAACGTGAGATTATTGTCGATTCCAGATATATTGCGAAGCATTTACCCAGCACGCTTCAAGTGCAGCGATTACTTAGACGAGGTAGGGCTGCTCACGTTTTCAACAATCAAGCCACAATGGAAAGAGTGGCTCAAGCCATCATCAAGCGAGGAGAGTTTACAGGAGTCGTTCGAGGATATGAGCGCTATGGCTTATTCTTTGCTGAAGCGATCGGTTATCGAATTAGCCCTGGAGAGGGTTCAAGCACTCCACTATTTTATGGAGAGGTGAAAATTGATGCAGAAAATCGATACCACGTCATCCCGCGTACTCGACCTAGCCAAGAGTGACTGGAACTTTGTTGAAGTGTGGATTGATCCAATGCTGTCTCCCCCCTACGTCTTAGTGCTGTTAGGGGATTCATCCGGGTGTTGCCGTGTGTATGACCCTTCTGAGAAACATAGGGTCGTGTTCAGCAGTACAACCTATGAGGAAGCTCAAACATGGTTGTTGGAGGATGAATATGAACCAGTTGAAGGGCGGCTTTCAGCGTCAGAGTTGTAGTCTATGCAGTTGCAGTCTACGCGATAGAGCTGAATAGCAAGACGGCTAACCCAGCTATCCACTCCAAAACTTGCCCCATCAGCTCTGTGTTCTAGCTCTCCTAAAGCTTCAACACTGCCATAAACGCTTCCTGCGGCACATCCACCGTGCCGATCGCCTTCAGCCGCTTTTTGCCTTTTGCCTGCTTTTGCAGCAGCTTTTTCTTCCGGGAGATATCGCCGCCGTAGCATTTTGCCAGCACATCTTTGCGGAGGGCTGGAATATGTTCGCTGGCGACGATGCGGCTACCGATCGCAGCTTGCAGCGGGATTTTGAACTGGTGACGCGGGATCAGCTCCTTCAGCTTTTCGACCAGCGCCTTGCCGACATAGTAGGCTTTGTCGCGGTGGACGATCGTCGCGAGCGGATCGACCTGATCGCCGTTGATTAAGACATCCAGCTTGACCAGCGGATTTTCGCGGTAGCCAATCAGGTGGTATTCCATGCTGGCATAGCCCCGCGATCGCGACTTCATCTGATCGAAGAAATCGGTCACCACTTCGGCAAGCGGAATTTCGTAGATCAAAGTCGTGCGTCCCTGCGCCAGATATTTCATGTCCTTGAAAACGCCACGCCGCGCCTGACTCAGCTCCATCAGTGCGCCGACGAACTCTTCTGGCGTGATCATATCGATTTGCACATAAGGCTCCTCGATTCGATCGCGGTGCTGGGGATCAGGCAGCAGGCTAGGGTTGTCGATGTAGACTTCTTCCCCATCGAGCTTGATTACCTTGTAGACCACCGAAGGAGCCGTTGTGATTAGATCCAGGTTGTATTCCCGTTCTAGTCGCTCCTGGACAATTTCCATGTGGAGCAGCCCCAAGAAGCCGCAGCGGAAGCCAAAGCCCATCGCGCTGGAGGTTTCTGGCTCATAGTTGAGGGCGGCATCGTTGAGGCGCAGCTTTTCTAGCGCTTCTCGCAGATCCTCAAACTGGTCGGCATCGGTGGGGAAAAGCCCACAGAACACCATGGGCTTGGCTTCGGTGTAGCCCGGTAGCGGCGAGGTTGCCGGAGCCGATGCCAGCGTGATTGTGTCGCCCACCCGCGCATCTTCGACGGATCTAATCGCTGCTGCTAGATAGCCGACTTCGCCAGCGTGCAGTTCGGTCACTTGCACCTGGCTGGGCGACAAAACGCCCAACTCGTCAATCTGATACTCCTTGCCAGAAATCATCAGGCGCACCTTATCGCCCTTTTTGACCTTGCCATCCATGACGCGGAAATAGACAATCACGCCGCGATAGGGGTCATAGTAGCTATCAAAAATCAGTGCTCTCAGCGGTTCTGCTAGCGTGTCTGCGGGGGGCGGCACCAACGAGACGATCGACTCCAGAATATCTGTAATCCCGATGCCCTCCTTTGCCGATGCCAGAATTGCGCCGCTGCAATCTAGTCCCACAATTTCTTCAATCTCGGCTTTGACGCGATCGGGATCGGCTCCTGGCAGGTCAATCTTGTTCAAAACCGGGATGATCTCCAGGTTGTGCTCTAAAGCCAGGTAGACGTTGGCTAGCGTTTGTGCCTCTACGCCCTGAGAGGCATCGACCACCAGCAAAGCCCCTTCGCAGGCAGCCAGCGATCGCGACACCTCGTAAGAAAAGTCCACATGTCCCGGCGTGTCGATCAGGTT
>JBBSFA010000863.1:0-2262 GCA_038239185.1 Elainellales cyanobacterium
CGAAGACGGCACGATGAAGGAATCGGCTTATCGCGATCGCGTCGTGGATGTGATGGAAGAACTCTATAAATTCACGTTGCTGCTGCGAGACAAAGTGGATTATCTGACCGATCGCTACAGCGAACGCAAAGAAAAGCAGCAAAACGCTACCTTATAGGGAAGAGCGATAGGGAGAAAAACACATGGGATTGGGTGTATTAAAAGAAGGCAAATGGCTGTCGGAGCGAGAGCAAGAAAACGACAAAGGGCAGTTTGTCCGCCCTTCCACTACGTTTCGCAATTGGATTAAGGCGGATGGCTCTAGCGGCTTTGCGCCGACTGCCGATCGCTATCATCTTTATGTTTCGCTTGCCTGTCCGTGGGCGCACCGGACGCTGATCATGCGGCAGCTCAAGGGGCTAAACGAGGCGATTTCAATATCGATCGTCGATCCAGTGATTGAAGAGCAGGGCTGGGAGTTCTCCGATGCGTCGGGCAGCATTCCAGACACAATCAATCATACGCAAGCCCTCTGGCAGCTTTACACGATCGCAGAGCCACACTACAGCGGACGGGTGACTGTACCGATTCTGTGGGACAAGCAAACAGGGGCGATCGTCAACAACGAATCGCGCGAAATCATTCGCATGTTAGATACTGAGTTCGGTGAGATTGCCAAACCCAACACAGATCTGTATCCCGCAGAGTTGCAAACCGCGATCGATCAGACGATCGAAGCCATCTATCAACCAATCAACAATGGCGTATACCGCGCCGGATTTGCCACTAAGCAACCTGCCTATGAAGCAGCGGTGACGGAGCTGTTTGAGGCGCTCGATCGCTGGGAAAATGTGTTGGGCAAGCAGCGCTATTTGTGCGGCGATCGGCTGACCGAAGCGGATATTTGCATGTTTACCACACTGTTTCGATTCGATGCAGTTTACTACGTGCATTTCAAATGCAATTTGCGGCGAATCGTAGACTATCCCAATCTATGGGGCTATCTGCGGGATATCTACCAGATTCCGGGCGTGAAAGAGACTTGCAATTTGAATCAGATCAAACTGCACTATTACAAGAGCCATCCGAAGGTCAATCCAACCCAGATTGTGCCGCTGGGTCCTGTGATTGACTTTGAAACGGAGCATGGGCGCGATCGATTAAATGCGGCTTTTCATCACTAAAGATCCTTTGGGCACAGGCGGATCGCTAGCCTTCTCAGAGGTAATCAACATCTGCACCGTTGGCGATTTCCAAACCTGCCAAAGCGCAGGCGGCGCTACCCAACGGGCGGTGAAGCTGCCTGCACTGCCCGCTTTAAACTCGCCGCAAAACGTAGGGTTCTTGCCCGCAGCGGGCACTGCCCAAAGGCGATACACTTCACCTGCGGGCAAAACTGGCAGATCTTTTGCGACAATGACTACCTGCTGCCCTTTGGCAATTACTAAGCTTCCTGATGCATTATTGGCTTCCGTTGTCCCTTCTAGCGCATAGGTCAAGGTGCCGCGTTGCTGAAGCGCCGCTATGACTGATTTGCTGTCCTGCGCTTCCTGCCGCAAACGGTAGTTGTCCACGCCAAGCGCCACTAGAGCAGCGGCTGCGATCGCCCCTAAGCTAAACCAAGGGCTAGATTTCCATCTTCGCCTAGATCCAGGCTGAGCAAATCGCCGGAGATTTCCTAAATCGGTTGCCGTATCAGTCGCGCTGTCAGCCGCATTCACAGTCCGATTATTGCCTTCCACAGGCTCTACTTCCACAGGCTCTAAAGTTTGTGGCGTTGCCTGTACTGCATTCAACAGGGTGCTTTTGAGCCGAGTGGGGGGTTCCTGTTCTGGCACAGAGTAGACGATCGAATTGAAAACCTCTTGCAGGCGATCGGCTTCTGCCAGCATGGCTGGATTTTCAGTAAAAAGCTGCTGGACAATTTCTGCTTCTTCCGGGCTGAGGTCACCCAATGCGTAACCCGCGAGCAGCTCTTGCCAATTTTCAGGAGGGATCGATCGAGTCATGGGAAGAAGTAGAAGGGTGAACAGGGCAGAAAGGGAGAAGCACAGAAGAATTTATTAAACATTGCCTTGAACAGACTAGAAATAGCTCTGCAATGCCTGCCTCAGCTTCAGCAAACCTTGGCGCGATCGCGTTTTCACAGTTCCCAGCGGGATTTCTAGCCGCTTAGCAATTTCAGATTGACTCAGCCCCTCGTAGTAAGCAATTTCTAGAACCTGTCGTTCATTAGAAGGCAACTGTTCTAGAGCCGCACAGATGATCTGCGATCGCTCTTTA
>JBBSFA010000864.1:0-2258 GCA_038239185.1 Elainellales cyanobacterium
ACTTTAAAGTATCGGTTAAAAGTATCGGTTAGAACCTTTTGAATGGGACAGAGATAATGATTGATCTTTACTACTGGACAACTCCCAACGGTCACAAGGTCACCTTGTTTTTAGAAGAAGCAGAGCTGGATTACCAGATTATTCCAATCAATATCGGCACGGGCGATCAGTTCAAGCCAGAGTTTCTAGCAATTGCGCCGAATAATCGGATTCCGGCGATCGTTGATCGCGATCCGGGGGACGGCGGCAGTCCGGTTTCGCTGTTTGAGTCGGGCGCAATTCTGTTGTATCTGGCAGAAAAAACGGGGAAGTTTATTGCTACCGATTTGCGGGGACGGGCTGAAGTGTTGCAGTGGTTGTTCTGGCAGATGGGCGGCTTGGGACCGATGGCGGGACAAAACCACCATTTCAGCGGCTATGCACCTGAAAAGATTCCTTATGCGATCGATCGCTATGTCAACGAGACTGGGCGGCTGTATGCGGTGTTGGACAAGCGTTTGAGCGATCGCGCTTATGTAGCGGGCAGCGAGTATTCGATCGCGGATATGGCGATTTATCCTTGGATTGTGCCTTATGAGCGGCAAGGTCAGGATCTGAACCATTTCACGAACATCAAGCGCTGGTTTGAGTCAATTCAGGCGCGTCCTGCGATTGTACGTGCCTATGCCAGAGCTGAGGAGTTTAAGGCGCAAGCGATTAGCCCGGAGCAGTCGCGATCGGTGCTGTTCAACCAGTCCGCCAATACAGTAAAGCGATAAAGCGATAGCACTGGTATGTGAGTAGGCTGGCGCTGCGATTCTATTCCTTATTGTCGATTTGCGATCGCGAGTCAGCCCTCTAGCATTATTTGTGGAGCAGTTTGAGCTTCAGATATTGAGGGCTGACAGATGAGCAACAAAATCGCATTGGTCACTGGAGCGAACAAAGGAATTGGATTTGCGATCGTGCAGGGGCTTTTAGATAAAGGATTTGAGGTGATTTTGGCGGCGCGATCGCTGGACAAAGCCCAAGCGGCGATCCAAAAGCTGGAGCCGAACAGCTCAGTCCGCGCCGTCCAGCTTGATGTTGCCGATGACAGCAGCATTCAGCGGGCGGTAGATCACCTGAGCCAAGAGCTGACTCATCTGGATGTGTTGGTTAATAATGCTGGCATTTATCCCGATGAAGGGGTTAATATTTTGACGATTTCTCGCGAGTTGCTACAGTCTGCCATGAACACGAACGCTTTTGGGGCGGTTCGGCTGACGCAAGCTTTGCTGCCATTGCTGAAGCAGGCAGATTCGGCGCGGATCATCAATGTTTCGAGCGGGTATGGTGAAATTTCTGGTCTTTCTGCGGATGTGCCGAGCTATTGTCTCTCCAAGCTGGCGTTAAATGGAGCGACCCTCATGCTGGCAGATGCCCTGAAATCTACTGGCGTTGCTGCTTACGCAATGTGTCCGGGCTGGGTACGTACCGATATGGGAGGAACAGGTGCTCCCCGATCGCCTGAGCAAGGTGCAGATACGGCAATCTGGTTAGCAGCAGAGGCATCACCTGATCAAACTGGTAAGTTTTTCCGCGATCGCAAAGAGATTTCCTATTAAGGAATTTTGCAGAAAACTAGGACTTTAAACGCTAGGACTTTAACTATGGCATTGCTCAAAGACAAAGTGGCGATCGTGACAGGTGCCTCTTCGGGAATTGGTGAAGCTACCGCGATCGCATTGGCTCAACAGGGCGCGAAAGTTGCCATTGCTGCCCGACGGAGCGATCGGCTGGAAGCGCTGGCGCAGAAGATTCAGGCAAATGGCGGCGAAGTATTCAGCCTCACTGTAGATGTGACGGATGAATCGCAGGTTCGCGATCTAGTCTCCAAAACGAACGTGAAATGGGGACATGTGGATATTTTGGTGAATAATGCCGGAGTAATGCTGCTGGGAATGATTGATGGAGCCAATACGGAAGATTGGCGGCGCATGATGAATATCAATGTGTTGGGTCTAATGTACGCCACGCACGCCGCTATACCGCTGATGAAAGCGCAAGGGCAGGGACATATTGTGAATATTTCCTCCGTGGCGGGTCGGGTTGCGAATGCCGGATCGGGCGTTTACAATGCGTCGAAATGGGCAGTTAATGCCTTCTCTGAAGCGCTGCGGAAGGAAGTCTACAAAGACAATATTCGGGTGACGATCGTGGAACCGGGACTGGTTGCCACAGAGTTGCCGACTCACATTACGGATGCAACCGCTAAATCGGGCGCGGCTGATTTCTAC
>JBBSFA010000865.1:0-2255 GCA_038239185.1 Elainellales cyanobacterium
CCAGAAATACTGTGATGGTCGTGGCAATGAAGATCGTGGTTGAAGAATATGTCAATCACATCACTCCCTATCACTTTAAATTCATTGTCGATCCACCCTCATTCACCAACGAAAAATGGTATCGTCAGAACTGGATGACGATCGAATTCACCCTCGTCTATCGCTGGCACAGCGCCCTGCCCGATACCTTAACTTACGACAACAAACCGATCGCCACAGTTGATACCCTGTGGAACAATGACTTGCTGATCAACAAAGGGCTTGGGACGATCTTTGAAGAAACTTCTGCTCAGCCTGCCGCCCAGATTGGGCTGCATAACACGGCGGATGCACTGATTCCCGTCGAGCTGGCAAGCATTGACTTGGGTCGGTTGGCGCAGGTGACGAGCTACAATGACTATCGTAAAATGTGCAAATATCCGCCCGTTACAGATTACGACCAGATCACCAGCGATGTTGCCTTGCAGCAAGAGTTAAGACAGCTCTATGGATCTGTAGACAATCTGGAATTTTATGTGGGGCTATACGCAGAAGATGTCCGAGAGCACTCCGCTTTGCAGCCGCTTGTAGGGCGGCTTGTGGGAATCGATGCCTTTTCGCAAGCGCTGACCAACCCACTGCTAGCAGAAAATATTTTCAACGAACAAACCTTCTCTCCGATCGGCTGGAAGACCATCCAAAACACCCATACCCTCTCTGATCTGATTCATCGCAATCCCAAGACCGATCGCCACTTCAAAGTGACGTTCTATCGCGACCAGCCAGCAATCTAACGACCAAACCCGAACTGTGAGGAATTTATAATGACAAAACAGTTATTTACAGAATATCCTGAACCAGATGAACGCGAATACTCCGATCGCTTGGCAGCGCAGGTTCAAACCCGCATGGATAATCTGTACAAGGATGCCGATCGAGCACTCCGCGATACCCATGCCAAAAGCCACGCCTGTGTCAAAGCTACGCTCGAAATCTTTGACATAGATGAGGAGGCAATCAAGCGCAGCTTCAAACAACAGGCAGCACTGACCGAAGCCCAGATCAACGGGATTTCCATTCGACAAGGACTGTTGGCACAGCCTAAACAATATCCAGTTTGGCTGCGTTTTGCCAACGGACGCACCAAAGTTGAACAAGACTATGTGGCTGACACGCGATCGATGACCGTAAAAGTTATCGGCGTGGAAGGAGACCGCTTAGAGCAAAGCCACGAGTCCAGAACCCAAGACATCATTACTCAAAATGCCGACATCTTTTTCATCAAAACAATTCGAGACTATGCGGGTTTCTTTGCGGCAGTCATAGAGTCTGAAAAGGCAGCCGGACAATGGTTGTTTAAGCATCCGTTGCAGTTCTTAGCGCTGACTAAAATTACAGGACGATCGCCCAAGAGCTTGCTGACTGAGCGCTACTGGAGCGGTTCCGCTTCGGCGTTAGGACTCAATCCAGACGTTGACGCTTCGCAGATCGGCAACCAACCGATCGCGTATCCTGCCGTCGTCAAATATGCGTTCACGCCTGTTTCGACTCAGTCGCCCCATCGCAAGCTTACCTTTGAATCGCGTCCGGGTATCCCTAAGCTGCCATTTGGCGATCGCGCCAAAGCCCTCGGTTTAGATCCTAGTCAGCCAGACAACTACTATCGCAATGAGCTAACGCAAGCGCTAGCCAAACCCGATGCCCAATACTGCTGGGACTTTGGCATTCAGATTCAAACCAGCCCGAAGCAGTCGATCGATGATGCGACGATCGTTTGGCAGGAAAGCGAAGCGCCCTTCTTCACGGTGGGTCGCCTCACTGTGCGTCATCAGCTAATTAATTTTGAAAAACAGTTTGACTTCTGCGAAAATCTCCAGTTCTCACCCTGGAACGGGTTAGCTGTGCATCGCCCGGTCGGAGCCTTAAATCGGCTGCGTCGGATCGTTTATCCGATCGTTGCCCAGTATCGGCATCAGAAACGCGGCTTGGTCTACCAGGAGCCGACGGGCAATGAGTGCTGGGACGATTGATTCCTGAATCAAGCCTGAAAGTGCTCTATTTCATTTTAGGGGAGGTGTGAAGTGCGATCGCGGCTTTGGGGAGGCGATCGCGCTTCTCTCTGCCAGTTAGGAAGCTTATACCAATTTAATATGAAGACACATATAATAGGGGAAGTGAAGTCAGGCAGTCGAGGTCTGTATGAGTCGTCCCTTTAACCTTGAGATCAAAGAGAGCGAAGCAGCGTTGAAGAAGCAACTGCAAACCGTTCGAGAAAC
>JBBSFA010000866.1:0-2243 GCA_038239185.1 Elainellales cyanobacterium
ATTCTTGTTGTAAGCGAGCCTTTTGTTCTATATTCAAAAAATCTTTAGCTGGCATGTTTCAAAAAATACGAGATTTCTATTTCTATTGTATGCAATTTAGAAGCGTGACAGCTTATCTATCTTCTGGACTGCTATTGAGCCACCCTCACTTACTTGGTATGACCATGACCATCCCTGAGAAGCTCCAACAGATCGATCGGCGGTTAATCAGCCTCCTCAGCGAACGAATCTCCGTGCTGGCGACATCGGGCATTCCGGCAATGCAGGAGCAACTTTCAAGCTCCAAAGCGCTGCTGATGCAAACAGGGGTTCCAGAGTCTGTCTGGAACAGCTTGATCGTCAGTTCTATGGCTGCGGTCGCAAGTACACCGTCCTTGCGACCGCAGGTCAAACCCCGCAATATCACCGTGGTAGGGGGGCGGGGAGTGATAGGGCGATTCTTTGTGGAACGCCTAATTGCAGCCGGTCATCGCGTTCGCATTCTGGAATATGATGACTGGAATCAAGCGGATACTTTACTGGGAACTGCTGATTTAGCGCTAATTTGTGTGCCGCTCAAGGCGACTTTGGCAACGATTCAAAAGGTAGCTCGATACCTGCCGCCTACCGCCATCCTGGCAGATGTGGCGAGCACCAAGAGTTCCATTGTCCAGGCGATGCTGGAACACCATCCGGGTTCAGTGGTTGGACTGCATCCTATGTTTGGGGCTGGAGTAGACTCGTTTGTGGGTCAAAAAGTAGTGGTGTGTCCGGGGCGCAAGCCTGGAGCGTTTCAGTGGTTTTTAGATCTGCTTGAAGCTGACGGCGGCAAGTTAGTCGTCTGTACGGCTGAAGAGCACGATCGCATGATGATCGCAGTTCAGGCGATTCGCCATTTTGCCACGTTCAGCTTAGGGGTTTTCTTAGCAGAATCAGGCATTTCGATCGATCGCAGTCTCGATTTTGCTAGCCCAATTTATCGCACAGAAATCAATCTGGTGAGCCGTTTGTTTGCTCAGGATGCCTCACTATATGTCGATATTATGTTGGCATCGCCGGATCGATGTGAGGCAATTACTCAACTTGCCCAAACGGGCGATCGCCTGGCAAAACTGCTGGTTCAGGGAAATCGGGCGGCATTAATGGCTGAGTTTGAAGTTGCCCGTCAGGCATTTGATACAGAAGCCGATCGATCGCTCCAAGAAAGTAATCATATGCTCAATGCTTTAAGCACCTTTCTAGCCGCAACCGAGGCTGAAACGGATTATTTAGCTTCTGCTTTGGCAGTGGGCTAAGCACTGAATTGAGAATTGAAGTCATTCATTCATCTGGCATCAAAAATTTATCACGATCGTTTGCAGCTTAGGTTTAGCTAGGTTTCTAGATCTAGAAATCCTAATCGAAAAGAATTGCAGTTCATTCATTCTGATTCAGGAACTCCCCATGATTCAAAAAACACTTGCACGGTCTGAAGCTGCACAATCCGAACCCTTTTTAGCAAAACCATTAGCGCCAACACAGTCCTCTCATCCGATCGAAACGGGTGAAGCACAATTAGAAGAAAATAGTTCAACGCTGTCTGCCTCCTTAGAGTCGTTAGTCCAACTACCCAGCGATTTTCCGAAAACGCCTGACACACCTTATCAACCTGACTATCTTGCCTTCGCTTTAGCGAATGATTTAGTTGAATCGCTTAACGCCCATCAACAGGAAAATGTTAGCGTTCGATCGCTCCTGCTCGCGGCATTTACCGCGCTCTTGTATCGCTACACGCATCAGGAAGCGATCGGCTTAGGCTTAATCGTTCAGAATCAAGATAGCGAGCATGCGACAGAAATCAGCAGTCTGATCGAGGGCGAATTAACTATCCGCGAATTAACTATCCGCGAATTAGCGCATCAGATTGCGATCGCAGAATCACCAGATCAAGCCGCAGATCAACAGAATCCGCGATTAAGACTACCCGTGATTATGACATTTCTAGAGACATGCTCTGGTGACCAGCAGATTTTAGAAATTCAGCAAAGAAATCACGACTGTCCGGATAATTTGGATTTGCATCTGGTAATTCTCCAGCAAGCGCAGGAGATTACCGGAACGTGGGCATACAACGCTAATCTTTTTGCAGCCGAAACCATTCAGCGCCTATCGGGTCACTGGCAAACGCTGCTGACCGGAATCACTGCTGATCTGAATTGCCCGATCGCTCAATTACCGCTGCTGACGCAGCCGGAAAAACACCAACTGCGGGTGGACTGGAATAG
>JBBSFA010000867.1:0-2240 GCA_038239185.1 Elainellales cyanobacterium
CGTCTCTTCCGCCCCTTCACCCAAATTGATTCTTCTATCACTCGAAACTATGGCGGCACAGGCTTAGGACTAGTGATTAGCCAGCGGCTCAGTGAGCTGATGGGCGGTCGGATTTGGGTCGATAGTGAAGTGGGCATCGGCTCAACTTTTAGCGTGTCGATCGTGGTGCCCTTAGCCGCATCGGCTGGCTTGCCGGATGCCAAAACCGAACTGCAAGGAAAGCGGCTGCTGATCGTAGATGACAATGCCTCTCATCGCAAAGCGCTGATGATGCAGGCGCGGTTTTGGGGCATGACAGCGATCGCCGTTTCTTCTGGAGAAATTGCGCTAGAAGTGATTCAACAAGAATCTTTTGATCTGCTGATTTTGGATGTGCAGATGCCAGGGATGAATGGACTAACGTTGGCTGAAGCGATCCGGCAGCAGCCGCGCTTTCAAGACACTCCGCTGATCCTCCTGACGGCGATCGGCAGATCGGAGTCCACTCTAGGGGTTCAGGGTGTGAAAGTTGCTGCCTACCTGAATAAACCCTTGAAACATATGCAGTTGGCTCAAGTGGTCACCCAGGTGCTAGGCAGCCAGACTGAACCAGTGGCGAAAGTGGAGCCAATCAAACCCAATCAACCGCTGGGTCAGCGCCATCCGCTGCGAATCTTGCTAGCAGAAGATCACCCGGTGAACCAAAAAATGGCGCTGCTGATTCTGGAACGATTGGGCTATCGGGCAGATGTGGTAGGCAACGGGTTGGAGGTGCTGGGAGCACTGCGTCGCCAATCTTATGATGTGGTGCTGATGGATGTGCAAATGCCTGAAATGGATGGACTCACCGCCAGCCGCCGCATTTGCCAAGAGTCGCAAATCCATCCGCGAATTGTGGCAATGACTGCCAACGCGATGCAGGGCGATCGCCAACTCTGTCTGGATGCGGGCATGGACGATTACGTGACGAAACCAATCCGCGTCAATGAACTAGTTCAAGCGCTCGAACGATGCCAGCCTTTGGGCAAAGAATCGATTCAATTTGCTCAAACGGATGACCTGCTTTATTCAACCGCTTTCCTCCCCAGCGCCTCTGCCAAATCCTCAACGCTTGACTCTTATAGCAGCGCCCGAGAAGCGCTAGAGATCGAAAGCCCCCAAGATTGGATCGACCTGATCAACTGTTATCTGGAAGAATTGCCTAAATTGCTTTCTGCCTTACGGCACTCTTTTGAGCAGACTGATGTAAAAACGTTGCATCGAACTGCCCACACGCTTAAAGCAAGCAGCGCTACTTTTGGAGCAAATGGGCTTGCCCAACTGTGTCAACAGCTAGAGGAATCGCTGCAAACAGGTGAGATGCCCAGCAGTGGATTGCAACAAGTCTGCCAAATTGAAACTGAATCGCAAGCTGTCCATTCCTCACTGCTCGAAGAGCGATCACGCTGTCAGACTCAAGCGCGATCGCTTTTATCCGAAGTGCGATCGTACTGAAAAGCGCAATGTGCAACTTTTCCGAACCCCCTCACCCTAAATCCCTCTCCCAGAGCGGGAGAAGGGGTTGGGGGATGTAGCTTGCTTCCCGCAGGGTGGGCGGAATGATTAGTGCTTTCTGAGCTTGAGCGAGAGGAAACCAGAGCTAAGTGCGCCTAGCAACCAGCTAAATCCGATCGCCTTAGTAGTATCTCTTTGACGTGCAGATTCTACCTGCTGAACAATTTGTTGCTTGAGCACTCCCCAAGGCGGTGCATCGGGTAACTGGGTAGCAATCTGCCCTGCAACACGGTAGTTGTCTTGGTCTATGTTTTGCTTTGCTTCCTGGTAGATTCGATCGCATTCCGCTTGGCGATCGAGCAGTTGCTGCTTAATCGGTTTCAGTTTTTCCTGCCAGAAGGGATGGTTTGTGATCCGTTCTAAATTAGTCTGGGCAATATCTAGCTGATCGGCTTGTAGCGCGCGCTTTGCCGTTTCCAATGCCGTATCGTTATTAACCCGCTCGTGGTGCCAAGCTTGCAGATCGGCTTGGACTTCTGCATAAAGCGGATTATCAGGAGCGATCGAAATCATCAGTTGATGCGCCTCTGGAAGCTTGCCCTTCTGGTAAGCTTCTTTGGCTAAGCCCAAGATTTGCTCAGTCCAAGTTCTGCTGAGGGCGATCGCCTGCGGTTGCATTGAGCCTTCGATGTGGCTGAGTAGGGCGATCGCATCTCCCTGATGCCCATCAGCGATGCGCTGAGCCTCATCAATTTTGAGCTTGGCTA
>JBBSFA010000868.1:0-2239 GCA_038239185.1 Elainellales cyanobacterium
GAGTCCGCCGCAGCCGATCCCCGACACCGAAGAAATCGTCCGGGTTTACATCCAAAACGCTGGACAAAGCAGCAGATAACTGCGCAGAGATAAAAAACTGCTGAACCCAGATGCCGGGTTTTTCCGAAAAAACCCGGCATCTAATTGGATTCTTCGCTAATTGGATTCTTTGAAAAGAGATGGAAAGTTAGAACGACCACTCACGACACGCAAAATTTCAATTCCATCTTCCAAAATTCTGTAAAAAATGACGTAGCCTTCTAGAGACAGCCCTCGCAGATCAGGACGGATCTCGGCGTAACTTTTCCCGCTGTTTGGAAAAGCGACAAGCTGCTGGCATTTTCGGTTAAATGCGCGAAAGAAGCGATCGCCTGCTTGAAGACTATTTTCGGCAAAGTAGTCGGTAATCTTGTTGAGGTCTTGGCTGGCAAGACTGTTGATGACGTAGCGGCTCATCATTAAGCCTGCTGAAACCGCTGTAGGATCTGGTCTATAAACGTCTCTCCATCAACAGGCGGCGTTGAAGCCTCGATCGCCTCATCAATTTTTTTGCGGACTTCCTCGACCCATTCCGCATCGGCACGATCGTATTCGTCTAGCAGCCGCAGGGCAAGTTCAAGCACTTCTTGGGCGGATCTGTATTTCCCAGCCTGAATCTTTGCTTGAATAAAGCGTTCTTGGTCGGATGTGAGACTAATACTCATGGAAAACCTGTAGTCGTACTAAGCCCTATTTTACTCACCTGTTACCGTCAACATCCGCCCCTCGATCGCTCCTTCAATGCCTAGAGCGATAGAATGTCAAAAGATGGCTGCCGTTCGTGGAACTATATGGCTGTAGAAAAATTACTCCTATCCAAATGGCGAGAACTGCCGCCTGAGAAACAGCAAGAAGTGGTTGATTTTGTTGAGTTTTTGCACAATAGGACGATCGCTCATCTAGAAACTGAGCCATTAACGTCTGCCTCATCCCAGTTGGGACAAAAGCTCAGACAAATACGCAGCAAGATTGTGATGGCTGGTGAACCGCTTCTACAATCTTGGGAAGATGTAGAGCGAGAGGTTGCCGATCGCCGAGGCGGTGTGGAAGCAGGTAGTTTGTGAAATTGACATTTGTAGATGCAGGAGTGCTAATCGTCGCGGCACGGGGAACAGACGTACTGTCTGATAAAGCCTTGGAAGTGCTGGAAGATAGCGATCGCGTGTTTGCTGCTAGCCCGTTTATCAAGCTCGAAGTGTTGCCCAAAGCAATCTATTACCAGCAGAGCGATGAGGCTCAATTTTACGAGGCATTTTTTGATAACGTATCGGTCTGGATGACGGAGTTGGAAAGGCTTGTACAACTGGCTTACCAAATTGCTAGCCAGTTTGGACTAGCTGGCATGGATGCTTTGCACGTAGCAGCGGCGTTGGCGCTGGAGGTGGATGAGTTCATCACGACGGAAAAATCCACAAAGCCAATGCACAGGGTTCCAAATATTCGGGTTATTTCGATCGCAGAGTAGCGATCGCGACAATGCCTCCGCCCCTCGATCGCCTCTTCAATCTGGAGGAAGCAACATCCGCCCCTCGATCGCTTCCCAAGTCTGAGGAGATACCCGCACCGCTGCTTCTTTGCAGCGCACCATCAGTTCACAGGCATAGAGATAATCTGTCAAAGATTTCACTTCATCTTCAGAGAGCATTGCGGTTTCGCGATCGAGTCCTAATGCATCAAACCAAACTTGGTAGAGACGATGGATAAATGCGTGACGGGCTTCAGGGGGCTGATTATTGTCTGGAATTTGAGATTTAAGCATCTTTAGCCTTGCAATTAAGCTCGTAAAATCAATGGATTTAAATATTCTTATTTTTTCAAATTTACGGGCGCAGGCGAGGGCGCAGGCACGATCGCGGTTAAGGTCGAAGGCTAAAGCAAAGGTGTGGACGCGGTTGAGGGTGCGGACAAGGGCAACGGCGCGATCGCGGTTGAGGGTGTGGGCGAGGGCAACAGCACGGGCGAGGGTAAGACCGAGGTCGCGATCACGGGTGCAGGTGAGGTCACGGGCGAGGTCGCGGGCGTGGGTAAGACCGAGGTCGCGGTCAAGGGCAAGAACGATCGCCGCTGCCCTTTTAGCCACTAGTTTGTAGTTTCCTTCTGAGCCTGCTGTTGCATTCTCTGCCCATTGAAACAAGGCTTTCAGCTTCGGCATGATCATCGATCGCGCCTTCTTTTCCATCAACAGCAACAGCAGATCGGC
>JBBSFA010000869.1:0-2238 GCA_038239185.1 Elainellales cyanobacterium
CATGGCTTCCACCTTGAACTGGCAACCCGAACCCACCCTGATCGAACAAATCCTGAGACTGGCACAACAGCGGGGTCAATCACCCGAAACAATCCTGACCGAAGCCGTTCGCCTTTACTTAGACACCCAACCCGCTCCCGCAATCCCCAACGATCCCGCTGATGCCAGCCCCACTGATGCCAGCGATCGCCAAACCGATCCACTTATCGGTTTATTTTCAGGCTCTCCCGATCTGTCCACCCAAGGCGATCGCATACAATATAAACCATCGAACTTGGTCAACAAATGGCAGAGCAAGTTACTCTAACCCTTCCAGATTCGTTGGCACAACGGGTGCATGAAGTCGCAACACTGACACAGCGCCCATTAGAAGACGTGCTGTTAGAATGGCTGCGTCGAGGTAGCATAGAGCCTGGCAAATCTCTCGAAGCGATCGCCCCACCCCAGCAGAGTCCTGCCTCAACTCGATCGCGATACACCTTGCGAGGACTACCCTTGCAGATGAGCGAAGACTTTGATGCACCCATGCCAGAACTGTGGGAGTCATTAGGCGAATGATCTTGCTCGATACTCACACCTGGTTGTGGTGGGTACAAGAACCCAGTCGGTTATCTGCACTGGCTTTGGACATCATCACAACCGAAGAGCAGCAGAATGGTTTGCTGATTTCTGCAATTTCAGTGTGGGAAATAGCGGTAAAAGTGAGCCTAGGTAAATTAACCCTCTCCGTACCTTTAAAGCAATGGTACGAACAAGCAAGGCAATACCCAGGCGTTGTGATTGAGCCGCTTGATCCGTTAGATGCGATCGCCAGTACTGAACTGCCCGGAGAGTTTCATAAAGATCCAGCCGATCGAATTTTGATCGCAATTGCAAGGCGGCGCGGGCTATCGATCCTGTCGAAGGATGAAAAAATTGTTGCGTATCCACATGTGGAATCTGTCTGGTAGCGCTGTCTCAGAGGGTGGTTGAAAAATTACTGATGCGATCGTCAGGCTGTAAGGGCGCGGCATTCGGGCAATCATTTGTCGGTGAGTGCAAGAAGTTTGTTGCCGGATGCCACGCCCCTAACTGTGGTGAATCATACGCCGATCGCTCACCGATGAATTTATGGCGGTCGGGGGTGAAGTAACCCCCTGAATCAATTATGATCACAGCTAGACATCGCCAGATTGATAAGATGAACTTAAACATTTTGGTAGAACACAAGCAGGATGGAGGAGCGATCGCCTCCGTGCTGGAACTTCCTGCCTATCGAGTTGAGGCAGAAACCGGCGATCTAGCCTTAGTCAAACTTCAAACCCTATTGACTGAGCAGTTAGCAGCCGCAGAAATTGTCCCGTTGCAGATCAGGCTCCCTCACGAAACAGCCGATCGCCCCTGGGCAAAATATGCAGGCATCTTTGAAAACGATCCAGATTTTGCTGAAATAGCCAGAGCGCTTCGAGCGGAACGAGAAAGCGACGATGAATCAGAAGTCGATCCAGCTCTCTACTCCAGATAGTTTGGAGCAATGCAATATATTCTCGACACAGATCATGTCTCTCTGTGGCTGGCTACCGTGTATACACAAGTCTTTGCTCGATCGCTAAACGTTGTCTAGCCCCCTAAATCCCCCAATTCTGGGGGACTTTCAATCCGGCTTCCGTTCAAAGTCCCCCAGAATTGGGGGATTTAGGGGGCGAATGCAGGATTTCGAGGTTGAGTAGGGGATGTGTATACACGGTAGCTGTGGCTGGAAGGGCATCCCTCAGTGCGATCGAGGCTTAGTCAGAGCAGGTCAGAAGTTAGTGTCACTATCATCACGGTGCAAGAACTATTCAACGGCTGGACAGCGCAAATCAACGACCCCAAGCAGGCAGACCGCCTAGTCTATCGCGCTGTCAACAGGTAGTATTCTGGTGACACGCAACCAAAAAGATTTTTCTCAAGTCCCAAGTCTAGCGATCGAAGATTGGACATGGGAAAGCGCTTGAGAGTACGGAAGAGAAGCGATCGCAGCTCAACCTTTGCCCCCAAGATCCCCAACTTTTATCAAAAAAGTCGGGGATCTGGCATCCTCAAGGCTCCCCAGCCTCGATCGCCCCTAGCGCACCAACACGCTCATAAATTTGCCCTCCGCAAACGGGGCAGGGACGATCGGCGTGAACTGGACGCGATCGGTGGCAATTCGTTTGACATAGAACTCGTTGATCAGATGCAGCACCTGCTCACGATCGCCAATAATCCACACCTGCG
>JBBSFA010000870.1:0-2235 GCA_038239185.1 Elainellales cyanobacterium
GGATCGAGGTAGTTAGAAAACGCCATCAGGTTCAGATTGACCGAGTTGAGCAACAGCTCGATCGACATCAGGACGCGAATCGCATTGCGGCTCGTCACCAAGCCAAAAATACCAATGCAGAACAGGGCGGCTGCGACTAGCAAAAAGAATTCAAGCTGCATACTTTAATCTCTCCTATTTAGGATTGCCGGAAACCAGCTCACGGGGACGTTCTGGCAGGGTCAAGACCGTCTGCGTTGAATCGGCTGGGATCGCCTCATCCGGTAAGAAATCGCGACGCGCAAGCACGATCGCCCCAACTAGAGCCATCAGCAGCAGCACGGAAGCTAGCTCAAACGGCAGCAAGTAGTCTGTGAAAAAATGTTTGCCGATGACGACGACCGCCCCATCCCCGATCGGAGTCGCGGTAGAAATCGTCCAAGGCGTTGCCACCACCATCGTTCCTAATAGCGCAAAGATTCCTAGACAAACCGCACCTGTGGCAGCTTTACCCAGCCATGCGTTTTGCACGGGGCTGAAATCCTCCCGCTTGTTGACCAGCATGATCCCGAACAGGATCAGCACGTTGACCGCGCCAACATAAATCAAAATCTGTGCCGCCGCCACAAAGGCTGCATTGAGCAAGATATACATACCGGACATGCTGACAAACACCAAACCCAGCAAAAACGCTGAATAGACAATGTTTGAAAATAGCACCACCCCTAAAGCCGCTCCCAACATCATGATGGTTAGGACAGCGAATGAAACCAATTGAACCCCATCTGCTAGATTCACGGGTATGTTCTCCCTCACTTTAAGACGATCGTTTGCTCGCATCCAGGGCTATTTTGCCGCTTCTTCTGATGCCTCTAGGTCATCCAGGATTTCCGCGGGCAGTTTACCCGCCCGACGAGATCCGGCAGGTAAATTGTGGGGATCAATGACTCCTTTAGGCAAATAAACAAACTCTTTGAGCGGAGTCACCATCGGGTCAGAGTTGGTGACGCTGTACGGCAGCCGACCCAAAGCCACGTTGTCATAGTTCAGCTCGTGGCGATCGTAGGTGGCAAGCTCATATTCTTCGGTCATCGACAGACAGTTGGTGGGGCAATACTCGACGCAGTTGCCGCAGAAAATGCAAACCCCAAAGTCAATGCTGTAGTGGTTCAGCTTTTTCTTCTTGGTTTCCTTGTTAAACTCCCAATCCACCACGGGCAGATTGATCGGACAGACGCGAACGCAAACTTCGCAGGAAATGCACTTATCAAACTCAAAGTGAATCCGTCCCCGAAACCGCTCGGAAGGGATCAGCCGCTCGTAGGGATACTGCACCGTCACCGGACGGCGATGCATGTGATCAAACGTGACGCCTAGACCTTGACCAATGTACTTAGCAGCTTGGACTGCTTCTTTTCGATAGTCGTTGACTTGCTTAAGGAACTTCAGCATAGAGATTTCTTGCAGAGATGAGTGAGATCAAATGTTTTGCTGAGAATTTTTTCGCTGAGGAACAACTCAACCTAATCACCCGCCAAACGCAACGGGAAACGATAGCTTGAGCGCTGCCGTCAGCAGCAGATTGACTAACGAGACAGGCAGCAAAAACTTCCAGCCCAGATCCAAGAGCTGGTCAATCCGAACGCGTGGAACAGTCCAGCGCAGCAGAATTGCCAGGAACAGCATCAGATAGGCTTTGAACAGCGTCATCACAATGCCAATGCTGGCGGTGATCACCTGAAGCCAGGGCGTTGACTCACTCACGCCGAACAGATTCGCCAAAAAGCCAACCGAAACAGGCGACTCCCAACCACCCAAGTAAAGGATCGCCACCATCAATGCCGAAAGCACTAAGTTGGCGTAGGAGCCTGCATAGAACAGCATGAATTTGACAGCGCCGTACTCTGTCTGATAGCCAGCCACCAATTCTTCTTCGGCTTCTGGCAAGTCAAACGGAATCCGTTCGCATTCTGCCAACACTGCGATCCAGAAGATGACAAAGCCGATCGGCTGTCGCCAAACGTTCCAGCTCAAAATCCCATAGCTCGACTGCTGGTTAACAATATCGATCGTGCTGAGCGAGTTCGACATCATGACGATCGCCAGCACCGACAAAGCCAACGGAATTTCGTAGCTAATCGACTGCGCCGCAGCCCGGAGTCCGCCCAGCAGAGAATACTTGTTGTTGGAGGCGTAACCTGCCATCAGCAAGCCCACGGGCGCAATGCTAGACAACGAGATCCAGAGGAAAATGCC
>JBBSFA010000871.1:0-2227 GCA_038239185.1 Elainellales cyanobacterium
GAATCACTCCACGACCTTTAGAGCCGTAAGCTAGATTAGCTGGAACAATCAACTGTCGCCGCCCACCCACTTTCATGCTGCCGATGCCTTCCTCCCATCCTTGTATGACTTCACCTGCACCGAGTTTGAAAGAAAAAGGCTTTTTATCGATGCCGATCGAGCTGTCAAACTTGGTGCCATCGGTCAGAATTCCGGTATAGTTGACCTTCACGGTTTGCCCCATAACAGGAGAGTTACCTGCGCCAGGTGCTAGATCGATGAACCCTAGCCCGGAAGCAGTTTTGGTAATTGTGTCGTTCGTGAAGGAGTAATTGAGGGTGTAATTTGTCTCCTGCCCAGGGACTTGGTTGACTTGCAAGTAATAAGTAGATCCGGCGATGTTTGTCAAACGTTGATTCAGGCTTTCGATCGCTGTTCCACCATTGGCTGAGGCAAAGATGAGATTACGTTTGTCATCGTAGAGGGTCAGATCTGCATTGCCACTTAAACCTTCCAGGCTTACATTGATCTGTCCGGCAACTAGGGGACCGAATTTCAAAAAATCGTTTGGATCGTTGTTGCCTACAAAGTCTTGGATGGTTCCCTTAGCCGATCGCAGCGTTGTGGCTGTATCAAAAGAATTGCCTACCTTATCCGATGAGGGAGCGGCTGACATCGTTAAAGCATAGCGAGTTTCGCCGCTTTGCTTCTGGAGTTTGACGCGAACATAGTAAGTGCCTGCTTCCAGAGGAATCCCGTTCAGGCTTTCGGCTCGGTTTCCTTTTTGAGTTGAAGAGCGGATGATCTTGCCTTTCGAGTTCAACAGCGAGATATCGGCATTGGCTCCTTTGTCGAGCTTGTTTAAGGTGAGGTTAAAGCTGCTGTTTTTCCGGTTGTTCAGCTTCCAAAGGTCAACTGAATCAGGTGAGCTGAGGCTGTTCTGAACCGTCTTTTTGTTTTTTCCGAGCGGGAAGAGGGCTGCGGTTTGTAAAGATTGACCTGGATCTTTTGCCACTAGACTTTTCGCCCTGTAAGGCGCTCACTGAAAGGTGCGACTCAAGTCTACAAGCAACTTGCTTGATCGCACATTGAGCTGACATCGAAGTCTGACAAAATTCTTCAAAGATTCGAGAGGCTGCAAGAGTTTGATAAAGCTTTCTGTATTGCCCTGATACCTGTTGCTGCGCTTTGTATTGCATTCCGTGACCGATGCGTCTGAGAATAGAGCATTCTCTGTTCGATTTACCGCAATGAATTCTTCAACGCCTCGTTGGCTCTGGAAGCTTGATGCTGAACACCGCTTGCTGAGTGCGATCGGTGTAATGACGATCGTTTTTCTGGCTTTGCCGAAGTCGCTTGGGGTAGGGACACGCAGCCTGATCGCTTGGGATGTGGGGGTAGGCAGTTTGCTGCTGCTGATCTGGGGCGTGATTCTGACGGCACACCCTCGCCAAATTCACTATCGGGCGCGCACCGATGATACAAACCGCTTGGTTGTATCGATCGTAATGTTGAGCGCTGCCTCTACTAGCCTCTTTGCTGTTTTATTCTTGCTGCATGTAGGGAAGCAATTGCCACCTGCTGAAGCAGCGCTGGAAGTGGGACTCTCTGCGATCGCCGTAATCTGCTCCTGGTTTTTGGTTCACACCACGCTGGCGTTTCGGTATGCTCATCAATACTACAGCGATATGACCGAAGACTCAGCCAAGGGATCGGATGAAGATCCGGAAGCTGGAGCGGCTCGTGGATTGGACTTTCCGGATGAACAGCAGCCAGACTATTTAGACTTTGCCTATTTCTCTTTCACGATTGGAGTGGCGGCGCAAGTGTCAGATGTCCAGGTGACCTCGCGCCTGATGCGGCAAACGGTGCTGATGCATTCCATCCTGTCGTTTTTGTTTAATACGGTGGTGGTTGCACTGAGCGTCAATATTATTTCTCAACTGCTCTAAGAAATTTTAGCTTTTGGTCTAGGGGTAGGCTTCAAAGCCAGGACAAGCAAATTACTCCAGATTCTTGGAGTGGTTGGCTGTTTGGTGAGCGATCGCATGGCTGTTCCAAGCGCCAATAACTTATAGCCCGCTGCATGTTCTTGCCAAGCCCGACAAAGCAATAGCTCTTGCATGTGGATATCCCCTTTCAAGGCTTGCTTTTCTACAGGCTGTGGCGGAGTCGGAGGACAACCGCGCTGGAGCACATCGCTTCCTTGCAGTAAGCGCTGGCGCTGAAAGTCGCGGGCAGTTTGCTC
>JBBSFA010000872.1:0-2225 GCA_038239185.1 Elainellales cyanobacterium
AACAGGCAGAGCAGCAGATGGTAGCATCTGGGCGATCGGGCATGTCAGATGCCGAGATTGAGCAATTTGTTGATTATTTTTGGCGATCGCTGCATCCGGAGTTGTTTATCACACCGCTGCTGCACGATGCTGCCAGAGTCGATTTGGTGATTGAAATCAACGCCAATCATCAGCCGGAAACGATATATCGTCCGACCTAAAAGCCACTGATTTTCAGGTTAGGACAGTTGAGGCATTTCCGACTAACCTATAGCAATAGGGATAAATTTTGGGGAGGGTTGCCATGCCTAGTCTGACCGTTGAAGACTTAGAACGGATGCAGACCCAGATGCCCGATTACCAGATGGAATTGGTGAACGGTGAGGTAATTGTTATGAGTCCATCGGGGTTAGAGCCTGATGAAATTGCAGTGGAGATTGCGGCTCAGATTCGCAACTGGGTTAGACCCCGTAAGCTAGGGCGCGTGGCGGGTTCTAGCGCTGGCTTTAAGCTGCCCAATGCAACAGGCGATGTCCGTGCCCCGGACTGTTCTTTCATTTGGGCTTCCCGGCTGCGACGCACCACCCAGAGTTTTGCCCAATTAGTTCCCGATCTGGCATTCGAGGTTGTTTCAAAGTCTGATTCGTTGGAAAGCCAGCGGCAGAAGGTCAGAGGCTATCTAGCCCTAGGAATGGTCGTTGGGGTCGTGGTGGATTTTAGAACTCGGACGGTGGAAGTCTTCCGACCCGGACAGCAAGACCCCGTGCAGGTACTACGAGATGGCGATGTTTTGACTCTGCCTGACCTGTTGCCAGGTTGGGAGATGGAAGTCGAAAGCATCTGGGCACCTGAGTTTGACGAAGATTGATAGCACTCTAAACCGTTTCACTTGATCGACGACTTGGCAAACACAGCCAGTCGCTCTATACCTCGCTGGATGTTTTCTACACTGGTGGCGTAGGAGAGCCGAATGCAGCCCTCTGTACCAAAGGCCAAACCGGGAACCGCTGCGACCTGCTGTTCTTCCAGCAGCGCGTTGCAAAAGTCGAGTGATTTCATCCCCAGCTTGCTAATATCTGCCAGCACGTAAAACGCGCCATACGGTTTGGGGCAGTTGATGCCGGGAATAGCGTTCAGCAGCTCCAAAATGACCTGACGACGCTGGCTGAAGGCTTGCACCATCTCTTGCACACAGTCTTGCGGGCTGTCGTAAGCGGCGATCGCCCCATACTGCGCGAAGGTACAGACGTTAGAGGTGCTGTGTCCTTGAATCGTCGAGACGGCTTTGATAATGGGTACTGGAGCCGCCAAAAAGCCAACGCGCCAGCCCGTCATCGCATAGGTTTTGGCAAAGCCGCTGCTGACGATCGTCCGCTCAAAGACTGCTGGGCTGGCTGCGCCAATGCTGAGATGCTCGGCTCCGTCATAGAGAATTTTTTCGTAAATCTCGTCTGAGATCACCCAGATATCTTGCTCCACGATCACCTGCGCGATCGCCCGGATCTCATCCGGCGTGTAAACCATGCCAGTCGGGTTAGAGGGCGAGTTGAGGATGAAGAACTTCGTGCGGGGCGTGATCGCCTGCTTGAGCTGCTCTGGGGTGATCTTGAACTCTGCTTCTGCCGTGGTTTGCACCACGATCGGTGTCCCTCCCGCCAGCTTCACCATTTCGGGATAGCTGACCCAGTAGGGAGCCGGGATGATCACCTCGTCGCCCGGATCGATCGTTGCCATCAACACGTTGTAAAGCGACTGTTTGCCGCCATTGGTGACAATGATATTTTCTGAGCCGTAGCAGAGCTGGTTGTCTCGCTGGAGCTTCTGGGCGATTACCTCTCGCAGTCGGATTTCGCCTGCGGTTGCCCCATAGCGGGTTTTGCCTGCCTCTAATGCGGCGGCGGCGGCGGCTCGGATGTGAGTTGGGGTATCAAAATCTGGCTCTCCCACGCTGAAGCTGATCACATCCATGCCGTCTGCCTTCATGGCTTTGGCCTTGGCATCGATCGTCAAGGTTAATGACGGTGTTACTTGCTCCAGTCGTGCTGCCAGTTTCATGATCTTTTCTCGACAATGCTACATCACCCAATCCAAGCAGCTTTCAGCCAAAAGCTGCCCGAACGTTATTGAATCTTCATCATCTTAATGTAGTGCAACGTAGCACGATTTTTTGCAGAAATTATCGGGAAATGTCAGGCGATCGACACATTGAGATAAGGCGAATAGATTGCGGATTGGGGAGGCAATGC
>JBBSFA010000873.1:0-2223 GCA_038239185.1 Elainellales cyanobacterium
AGAGAAGGACGTTTGAAGCGAATGCAAGATTCCACCTTAAAGTGTGGCTAAAACTGTCTAGACAATGGGGTACACCTCACCCCTTACCTTCCCCAAAAGCATCATAAGTATAGTTATGATCCGTTAAAGCAATTGAATATGCTCCATAATATTACGGAGCATATTTTGTATTTTTTAACCATCTGTGGCTGATGCGATATCCTAAAGACATCCCTCCGCCTGGAGCTATTCTCAGCATGGTTGATGCGACACCCAAGCTCTCACAGTCGTTGCACTCCTCTCCAGAGTGGCAGCCACCGTCACCCCCAGACAATCTCATTTTTGATGATGGAGAACCCTTGGAATCCAATCGCCATCGTATTGCCATGAACCTGCTGATCCGATCGCTCCCGCAAGCAATGGGCGATCGCAGCGATTACTTCACAGGCGGCAATATGTTCGTCTATTACAGCCGTAGCCAAGCCATGAATCGCGATTTTCGCGGACCTGATTTCTTTGTGGTGTTAGATGTAGAGGCTGAGCGGGAACGGCAGGGCTGGGTGGTCTGGGAGGAAGAAGGGCGCTATCCTGATGTCATCGTTGAACTCCTGTCGCCCAGCACGGCGGCAGTCGATCGGGGAGTTAAAAAGCAGCTATACGAACGCGTGTTTCGGACATCGGACTACTTCATTTTTGACCCGTTTGATGCAAACTCACTTGCGGGGTGGACGTTGAACGGTAAGCGCTATAGCTCTTTGCAGCCTAATGATCAAGGCTGGCTGTGGTGTGAGTCGCTGGGTTTGTGGTTGGGCACTTGGCAGGGGCAAGTCGATCGGGAACCCTCAACAGGTAGTTGTCACTGGTTACGATTCTACGATGCTGATGGTGGGCTTGTGCCCTCACCAGAAGAAGCAGTGCATCAACTGCTAGAGCAGGAACGCCAACTGCTAGAGCAGGAACGCCAACTGCGTGAGGAATTGATTACAAAACTCCGCGAACGCGGAATCAATCCTGATGAACTTTAGGATCTCTACATCCTGAGACGACATTACACAATACACAATTTAGAACACAATTTAGACCAAAACCAGTCGTTATTTGTATGCCCCATGTTTTCCTCTAATCTGACTACCTATCCTTATGCGTCTGGTCGGCGGGTGGTGATGGGACAGCGATTTGCGGCAGCAACCAGTCAGCCGTTGGCAACGCTGGCGGGCATGGAAATGTTTTGGGCAGGGGGCAATGCGGTCGATGCGGCTTTGGCAATGGCGATCGCCCTCACAGTGGTCGAGCCGACCTCCAACGGCATTGGCTCCGATGCTTTCGCGCTGGTTTGGGATGGGCAACTGCATGGGCTAAATGCCTCCGGTAAAAGCGCTCAGCGGCTCCAGCTCACTGACTATGCTGGACTGCCGCATGTCCCGGATTTGGGCTGGCTGGCGGTGACTGTGCCGGGCGCGGTGTCAGCTTGGCGATCGACCTGGGAGCGCTGGGGCAAACTGCCGTTTGAGCAGCTATTTGCTCCGGCGATTCGCTATGCCCGCGAAGGGTTTCCGGTTTCTCCTGAAACGGCGCGAGTTTGGCAAAGGGCGGCAGCAGTCTATGTGCCGCAGATGGGCAAGGAATTTCAGCCGTTCAAGCAAGTTTTTTTTGCGGGCGATCGCGCTCCCAATGCAGGCGAAGTTTGGGGCAGTTTAGTCCATGCAGAGACGCTACAGGAGATCGCGAACACGGGTGGCGAAAGCTTTTATCGGGGTAAGCTGGCGGAGCGAATGGTCGCTTTTGCGGCAGAGACGGGGGGGAACTGGTCGATCGCGGATCTGACCGCGCATCAGCCGCAGTGGGTCAAGCCGATCTCCACGACCTATCGCGATCTAACCGTTTGGGAAATTCCGCCGAACGGTCAGGGAATTGCGGCACTGATGGGACTGAATATCCTGGAAGGCTTTGATTTGGCTCGCTATCCGCGTGATTCGATCGAAAGCTTCCACTGGCAGATTGAGGCGATGAAGCTAGCCTTTGCCGATGCCCATCAGCAGGTGACTGATCCAGACTGGATGCAGGTTTCACCCGCTGCGCTGCTCGATAAGCAGTATGCAGCGCAGCGGCGCAAGCTGATTGGCGATCGCGCTCTGATGGCGGAACCGGGTCTGCTGCGCGGCGGGACGGTGTATCTGGCAGCAGCCGATCAAGACTTAATGGTGTCGTTTATCCAGTCCAATTTTGAGGGCTTCGGCAGCGGCG
>JBBSFA010000874.1:0-2214 GCA_038239185.1 Elainellales cyanobacterium
GCAACTTTAGGGATTGATTCCCTGCCTCTCTCGGTGACTTCGGCGCAGCCGATCAAAGCCGCGATGCTGATGGCTCTGCGGCGGCTTCACTCGACGGCTTCACTCGACGGCTTCACTCGACGGCTTCACTGCCGATCGCGCGAATTAGCTCAACGCCGTCTCGTCCATCTGGGTCTTGCAGGTAAACTTTCACCTGCTCTTCCTTGCTGGTCGGCAGTTCTTTGCCGACGAAATCAGGATGGATCGGCACTTCTCGATGACCGCGATCGAGCAAAACTGCCAGTCGGATCAGCGCGGGTCTACCGTAGTCATTCACCGCATTCAGCGCCGCTCTGATCGTCCGACCTTTGAAGATCACATCGTCTACCAGGACGATCGTCTTGCCGGACACATCGAACGGGATCTCGGTTTTCTGGGGCGTTCGCAGATTGATCTGGTCTAGATCGTCCCGATAAAAGGTGATATCCAGCGATCCGATCGGCACTTTTACCTGCTCTAGCATTTCAATTTGCCGTGCCAGCACTTTGGCAAGGGGGACACCGCGCGTGTAGATGCCCAGCAGTGCCAGTTTGGATAAGTCGCGTTCGCGCTCCACAATCTGCGATGCCAAGCGATTGACGGTGCGGCGCACTTCATCGGCTGAGAGAATTTCAATCACAGAAGAAGGCATAAGGCAGCGAGGGAGAAACGCAGGTCGGGAATTTAGCCTTAATTATATTGAATTTACAGTCCGCTTAAAGTGGGTCATCTGCCCGATCGGTCGTAAAGCTCAAAGGTTATGCTGTTAGGAATGGCTACAGCCCCGATCGCGATTTTAGATTTCTCATTCCTTCCTCATCTTCCCTTCTCGCATGACTTACTCAGACATGGATTTGGCTCCTGAGCTGCAAGGGCTATCAGCAGCGGAGGTAGCGCGGCGGCGATCGGCGGGAATGGGCAACAACATTACGCTGCAAACGGGTCGCTCCTACCAGCAGATTTTCAACGAAAATCTGTTCACCTTCATCAACGGTATTTTCTTCGCGATCAGCCTAGTGATGTTTAAGCTGGGGCGAGTCGGCGATGCGGTTTTGGTGGCGATCGTGATTTTTGGTGGGGTGCTGATCAATATCTATCAGGAGATTTGGGCAAAACAGAAGCTCGATCGAATCGCCTTGCTGAGCCGTCCGCAAGCCACCGTGATTCGGGAGGGAAAATCCTGCATCATTGACCCTAGCGAAATTGTGTTGGGCGATCTGGTGCTGGCGCAACCCGGCGATCAAATTTTGGTGGATGGGCAAGTGGTGGGCACAGGGCGGATGGAAGTCGATGAGTCACTGTTGACGGGCGAATCGGATTTGATCCCGAAGCAGGCAGGTATCCCCGTCTACTCCGGCAGCTTTTGCGTCAGCGGTACTGCCTGCTACGAAGCCGAAAAAGTCGGAGCCGATACGGTGGCATACAAGCTGGTGTCGGGGGCTAGGGCGTATCGGCGACCCCTAACTCCGCTGCAAGTAGAGATCAACGTGGTGATTCGGGTGTTCATGCTGATCGCCTGTTTTTTGTGGGTGCTGGTCGGCATTAGCTTCCTCAGCAGTACCTACTCTGCGACCGAGATCGCCCAACGCGCTGCCGTTGTGGCTGGACTGGTGCCTGCCGGACTGTTGATTGCAATCACGCTGTCGTATGGGCTGGGAGCCGTGCGGATGCTGGGGCAGGATGTATTGATTCAGCAGGCGAATGCCGTCGAGTCTCTCAGCAACGTCGATATTCTCTGCCTCGATAAAACGGGGACATTGACCACAAACCAGATTTTGCTGGAGGAACTCTATCCGATCGCCATTTCTGCCGCCGAACTGAAGGCAAGCTTGGGCGACTATGCCGCTAGCGCTACCGCAGGCAACCGCACCAGCGAAGCGATCGCAGCGGATTGTCCCGGTCGTGCGCTATCGCCCAAAGCTGAAATTCCATTTTCTTCGGCTCGCAAATGGAGCGCGATCGCCTTTGATGAGCCAGAGCGGCGGGGTGTTTACGTGTTGGGTGCGCCAGAGATGTTGGCTGCGGTGCAATTGGACGAAGCGGCGATCGAGTTTATCCAGTCTGGCACGACGCAGGGCTTTCGCATCGTGCTGTTTGCCTACAGCCCCGATCCCACGGTTCTGCAAGATGCGGATGCGCCGCAGTTGCCGCCCGACCTGAAGCCATTGGGGATTCTGCGATTTAGCGATCAGCTCC
>JBBSFA010000875.1:0-2201 GCA_038239185.1 Elainellales cyanobacterium
ATACTGAGCCGTCAGATGCTCTTGCAGCGTCAAGTGCGAGAACGAATAGGCATCCTCTGCCCGTTCCACCAAAATTCCTTGCTGAACGGCGATCGCCTCTAGCACTTTTTCGCCGTCCAAATGCTTCGGTGCATTCAGGTTGCTAGCCAGAAAAGCTTTGATGCGATCGACAATCTCACGCTGTGAAAAGAAGAGTTGATCTTTGGCAAAGCCCTTCGCCGCGATTTCTGACAGCAGGCTTTCCTCTAGCTCCACGCTTAGTCCTTCGTAAATCTGCCGCTGGTTCTCCAGCTCTTTTTCGGCTGCCCATTCTTCTAGCAAAATCCGTAACGCTTTGCGATACAAGACGCTGCGGTTGCTGGGGAAACTGAGCGACCGGTCATACACCAAACAGAGAAACGTCAGCAATAGTGGCGTATGCGCCAGCTCTCTAGCTCCAGCAGATTGCGGCTTCTGCAATTCTGTCCAGCAGTTCACGGCTTTTGGAGTTGGGGAATCGGTAGGCGATCGCCACCACTTATTGATAAATTGCTGAATCTGATCGTCCTCAAACTCTGCCATTCTCACATCGCTAAACCGCCGAAAGTTATTGCGATAGGCAGCGACTCGACAAGAGGCAATATAGCGGTTTTTGTCATAGCGATCGACAAAATCTTGAATCGATCGCACAGCTTGCGCCAGTTGTGCCGTAGGGACTTCATCTAATCCATCCAGTAAAATCAGCAATTTGCCCTGTTTCAAAGCTTTGTGGGTGAACCCTTGGGCATCCGGAAAGCCACAAGTCTGAAACTCGTTGACAATAACCTGTTCCAGATTGATGTCACTCGTGTTCAATCGCTTTAGCTCAATGAACACCGGAATACAGCGATGCTGAAACTCTTCGCGCTTCCCTCTCAGCGCCTCCAACCCCATCTTCCGCAGAAACGTAGACTTTCCGGCTCCCGGTGCGCCCAACACCATCAAATATTGCTTAGCGCTAGCAACGGTTAGCCCGTCCTGTTTTTTGCCTGCCTCCTGCCGCAGTCGCCGCGATCGCTCTTGCCGAAAAGCACTCTCCATCTCTTGAATCGAAGCAAACTGGCGCAATTCATCGCTCTTCAAAAACCGCACGGCTGTGTAAACCGAGTCAAGGCTAATGGGATCTCTCATCCCCAAAACCTTTAGGCTGCAATGGCGCTCCTGATAGGTTTCCACATATTTGTGAGAGGCATTGAAAAGCTGCTGCTGTGTTCCTTCGCTGATCTGCTTGCCACCCCAGCTCAGAAATCCTTTAGCTTCCTCTTTGGCGCTGTCCTTAAGAACGTCTTTCGCCAAATCAGACAAGAGCGGAGTCATCACCGCGATCGCACTAGCCATAAACTGATCAAGCATAAAAGCAACTGGAGAGAGACGCTATGACTACAAGATAGGCGATCCGAGGCGATCGCGATCGCTGGAACTGAGGAAGTCGTGCGAATGTATGTTCAAAACGCCGGACAAAGCAGCAGATGACCCCCAAGTAAATGATAATGGCGATGAGCGAGGCAAATGACCCACTAGGTTGTCGGGGAGTTAAGCGCAACAAATCTTGCATCTAAAGCTGGCGTTTCCCATCTAGAGACAGAATACTCTGCACAAGACATGATGAATCCCTCCGATAACTCTTAGGAAGTTTTATGCCGACGCTGCTGATATACCTCACTCGCCGCCCGATGCAATAGCGAATGTCGATAGACCAACGATCGCATATCTTCGGCATAGCCGCCGCCAATCACGCAAGCCGTGGGGTAACCTTGCGCCAAACAAGTGCCGATCGCCTGCATGTCTCGACAAAAAACGCCGCGATCGCTCAACGCCAGTTTGCCTAGGCGATCGCCCAGATGCACATCCACGCCTGCATCGTAAAACACTAGATCGGGCTTGACCTCAGATAAAACGTCCGGCAAGTACGCCGCCAGCGTTTGCAAATATGCATCGTCTTCCATACCCTGCGGCAATGGCACATCCAAATCGCTGGTCTGCTTTGTGCCTGGAAAATTGATCTCGCAGTGCATCGAAAAGGTGAAGACGCTGGGATCGTCCTGAAAGATAAAAGCCGTGCCGTCGCCCTGATGCACATCTAGATCGACAATCAGAATCTTTTGGGCAAGTCCAAGCTGCTGGATGACACGGGCAGCGATCGCCAGATCGTTGAAAATGCAAAAGCCTGAGCCGTAGCTCGG
>JBBSFA010000876.1:0-2195 GCA_038239185.1 Elainellales cyanobacterium
TCATGGTTTGTTCTCCTTTGATCGTGGCTTGCGGCTGGGAAAATGCTGCTTCCATTGGCGCTGTCTACTGTGATGGCTTAGAGAAAAGGCATTAGCAGACTGACAGTGATTTCAGGTTGCCCGTTGTTGTCGATCGCCTGATGTAAATCGTTTGCTCAAGGGTTGGTAAGGGTTTGCCATTCCTGAATTACAGCAGCGGGAACCGATAATCGGACGGCTTTCCCGTCGAGGGTTGGCACTGTCAATTGCAAGGGAATTTCCGCCTGCAACTGCGATAGGGCAAGTTTGATGTCATATTCTCCGACATTCGCGGGAGTGGCTGTGTCCTGAGAAATGTCGCTAGAAATATCCTGAGCAGTTAGCGTTTGTCCCAGGGATGTGGTTAGGGTGAGCGGTTGAGTGTGATCTAGCTCCGCCCCACCGGGAAAGCTGATGAGTCGCAGGGAGACGATCGCACTGCCTTCAGGATGGATGCGCTTAAACGCGATCGCCTGCCACGTCTTTCCAGTCTGATCTTGCAGATTTTGCCGAGATTGGTAGAGCATCTGCCCTGGATATTCTTCGATTTGCGTTACAACTGCAAAAGCGGGTAAGGAACTCCCAACAAGCAGTAAGCCGCACAGGCAAACGGTGAGCAGCCAGCGCAAGTGGAGGATTTTAAATTGATGAGAACCGATGGAGATGATCATAAAAAACCTCATGAGTTTAAAGTTTTTTGCAGTTTCAGGGTAAAAAATTGGAGGTTTAATCCATTGTTTTGGTGTATCAACTGGAGGCAATACGCTCTCCTGAAGCCTTCCAGCCTGCAAAGCTAGGGGGAAATCCCTGCACGTTTTCATAGCCCAATAGGTGTAGGGTCATGACTCCCATTGCCGATCGATAGCCCGTTGAACAGTACAACACCACAGGGTGATCTCGCGGGATTTCATTCAAGGTTTGAGTCAGTATGCGAAGTGGAATATTGATCGCTTTAGGGATATGTCCCGACTTATACTCAGAGGTTTCTCGCACATCTACCAACACAGTTTGAGTGTTCTTTAATAGGGTTTTCAACCCTGCAACATTAGCGATCGTGAAATAGCCTGGTGGAATCGAAGTGAGAAAGCGATCGACCTCCGATTCCAGATTCACAGCGACTTCAGAGATTGCTGGACTCTCTTGAGCAATCACGCCAGTTTCGGCGAAAGGCACTGCCAGAACTGAGTTTTGACCCAGGGTAAATAAAACACAAAGACATAGTAAAAATCCCCAAAATATTGTCTGAATTGATTTCTTGCAGCTTATTAAAGACATTCTCTGATCCCACCTGTAAGAACTTGATGAGTGTTCATTTCGCTTCATCAACCATCTGAATCGTCTTTTCCTCAATCTCGATCGCCACTTGAGCCAATGCCGCATCTTGAGAGAGTGAAGAGAGCATTTGCGCTGGTTTAATCAGTCCGATTTTCGTTATACCTTTCTCTGTAAACACTGAGATACGACAGGGTAATGCCATATTTAGGCGCATATCAGTCGCCAAAACTTTTGCTGCCTGCCCAGGATTGCACACTTCAAAAATCTTGCACTCTTCGTCAAAGGCAATGCCTTTACTACGCAGCGTGGTTCCCAAATCATGGATATGTAATACCCCAAAGCCATGCCGCACTACTGCTGCTTCTAGGTCTGTCGATGCTTGACTGAATGATTTCTGCGTCTCAACGATGTAATACATGGGTTTACCTCTATCTTTGTGCGATCGCTAATCCGAACCAGTGAGTGGGCAGAACGAAAATGAAACTCTAGCTCAACTTTTCATGCTTCGGAGCAGCGTTGTCTTAGCCTTTTAAAGCTATTTGGTCTAATTTAGTTTGTAGATCGGTCAGGTGAACTCCTATCAGGTTGGGTAGAACAATGTGCCTTGAGATCTGCGACGTTCACCCAAAAAATATTTGCTGATATAGGGGTAGATAAAAAAGTAGCCGCGAACTAGATTTAGGTAATTGTTGATATCTTTTTCCGTATGATGAAGAAATGGTTTTGCTTAAAATTTCAGCTTCAATACCTTAGCGAAGATAGCACCTCGTGATAAGGCACTAAGCCTGCAACAGCACGACTCACTTGTGTGGCAATGCGCGGATTCTGTTTCATCGACCAGATCAGCAGCGTATTCATCCACGAGAACTTTCTAAACGCTTTAATTCGCAGCCCCGCCCGCA
>JBBSFA010000877.1:0-2194 GCA_038239185.1 Elainellales cyanobacterium
AATGCTCAATGCTTGGGCGATTGTCAATAACTTAAGGGCATTCCTGCCCGATGCTCAAAAAGCAGGTCAGTCTCTGGCTGAGTTTTTCGGTGCCAAGCTCAAGGGCATTCCCTGGATGGAGGTGCTCAATCTCTGTACTGTGGGGTCTTTGCAGAACTCCATGCCTTCACCTTCTTAGCAGGCACCAAATTCTAAACTATGTGCGCTGACAGCGATATAAAACAGAGATTTAACATTCATGATGGCATCAATAGCACGGTGTTAATTCTGCGCCATCGCCTAAAAGCGAATGCTCAATATCCAGATATTGAAGTTGTGACGGACTATGGCGCTTTGCCTGAACTAGATTGTTTTCCGGGTCAGCTCAATCAGGTATTTATGAATATTCTGGCAAACGCGATCGATGCCTTGGATGAATCGCACACGGGACAGAGCTTTGCCGAAATTCAAGCCAATCCCAATCGGATCACAATCCGCACAGCGCTGGAAGAGAACCAAGTAAAGATCGCGATCGCGGACAACGGAAAAGGCATGCCAGAAGCGGTGAAGCATCGGATTTTCGACCATTTGTTTACCACCAAGGAAGTGGGAAAAGGCACAGGGTTGGGATTAGCGATCGCCCAGCAAATCATTGTCGAAAAACATGGTGGGGCGATCGAGCTGAACTCTGAAGTGGGTAAGGGCACAGAATTTGTCCTCACCTTGCCTTTGAGTTAACTCCGTCAGGAAATCAGCGTATTCTCAATCCGGCGATCGGGGATGAGCCACATGATTGCGACTAGCGCATACAAAGCACAGGAAATCCAGGTATTGACGAAGGCAAGCGGAATCGCCAAAGCATAAAACACCATTGAGACTCTGCCTTTAGAGTCTCGACCGAGCGCAGTCACTAAAGCCGAGTCTTTGCTGTGATAAGCAATCAGAACGCGAGACAGAATAAAGTAGGCGATCGCAGAAAACAACAGCACTGTCCCATACAGGGCAACGGGCAAAGGTGCAGCCTGATTCTCGCCCAGCCATGCGGTGACAAAAGGAATTAACGACAGCCAGAATAGCAAATGCTGATTCGCCCAGAGAACGCTGCCATTCACATGTCGAACCGCCTGTAGCAGATGGTGATGATTGTTCCAGTAAATTCCAAGATAAATAAAGCTCAGCACGTAGCTCAGAAAGACCGGGATGAGTGGGCGTAAAGCCTCTAAACTCGCTTCATGCGGCACTTTCAATTCCAGCACCATAATGGTGATGATGATGGCAATTACCCCATCGCTGAATGCTTCTAATCTTCCTTTACCCATTGATGATCCCCTAGTAGGCTATACGACCTGATAGATAAAACTCAACGTTGCCCAAACCTGTACATCGATCGCATAAGTATCGGCTGGAAGGTCGAGTTTGGGAATCCCATCGATACTAACTTGATGCAAATCTTGGAGAATCGCTTGTGCCACCTCCAAAGAATTTTGCAATAGCGCGATGCGGCGTGTATCAGCCTTAGAATGTCCGCTGGCTTCGAGCGCTTGGTAGGCTTGCGTCAGCGGCGATCGACTAAAGATCACATGCGTCTCTGCCAAGCCTGCCGCCTGCATCACCCAATCCGAGGTCGCAGTGGTCTGCGGCAGCAAGAGGGTATCGCCCGGTGGAATTAGGGTTCCCTCTGGATCTTCGCCGGGATAAAAGGCGATCGCATTGCCGCCCGTATCTAGCCCCAACAGCATGAAATAGACGGGGCGATCGCCATAGTTCAGCAGCCGATACTGGACGCGACTGCCATTGGCGATCGTCATGCCATCATCGCCCATCAGCAATCCTGCCAGCCTGCTTTCGGGCGGTGCGCCGTCTGTAGAATCGTTTCGCCAACGAGCGGTTTCCTGTTGCAGCACGACTCGTTCTTGAGGCGATACGGTAGTCAGGGTGGCTCGGACTCCTAGCCGCGACGAACTGGCATTTTCCGTCAGGCGCAGTAGCTTGGTTGCCAAGAGGGTTCGGAGCTGCGGGGTCAAACGGTTGATTGCCGTTTTGACCGCTTCATCCGCGGCGATCAACGTGCTGGAGATCGCATTTCGCCCTGGATAAAATAAGCCGTACCCCGTCTGGGAGTTTTGTGTCTTCTGGGCAAATTCAGGATTCAGCGAGGCGGTTAGTGTTCGCGCAGGCTGGGTTTTGCCAAACAGAAAATCGGCAGGTTGCTCTC
>JBBSFA010000878.1:0-2190 GCA_038239185.1 Elainellales cyanobacterium
ATCGCAATGGACGGAGCAGGGCATGGGTGGCTAGCTGTTTTAAAAAGCAACCCGGCTGAGGCAAAGATTCTGGAGCCAGTCAGCGCTCAAACTGAACTCCCCGTGTCTGTAACGCTGCTGATTGCGCTGCCCAAGACAGGCATGGAGGATATTGTGCGGCAAGCCACAGAGCTAGGGGTCGATCGCATCGTGCCTATCATCAGCGCTCGGACGCTGCTAAAGCCCAGTCCCCAAAAGCGCGATCGCTGGCAGCGCATCGCCCAAGAAGCGGCTGAGCAATCCGAACGGCAAATTGTTCCGGTGCTTCTGGAACCATTGTCTTGGGCTGAAGCCCTCCAGACTTGGAATACCTGCTATCTTTGCACCGAGCGAGGCGATCGATCGCACTTACTCGATCTGCTGCAAAGGGCGTTAGTCCAAGATGCTGATGTACAGCCAATGCTGACGATCGCGACAGGCTGTGAAGGCGGCTGGACTCCTGCCGAAATTGAGGCGGCGATCGCGGCTGGCTATCAGTTGGCTTCGCTGGGCGCGCGGATTCTCAGGGCGGTGACTGCGCCGATCGCGGCGATGTCGATCGTTGCGTCTGTCTATGAAGCACGCAAGGCGATTTAAAGCAAAACGGTTTAGGCTAATGACAAGCCGCTCGCTAAATCTTTTTGACTTATGTCTGCTTCAGAACCCGTCGCCCAAGTGCTTGCTCAGGTTGCCGTTGCCTTCGATCGCCAAGACTACAAACTCGCTGCCCAGCTCTTAAAACCGCTCCAGCAGCAGTCGCCCAATAATCTTTGGGTACAGTTGTATATCGGACGGCTTCAGGAAGCAGCGGGCAAAGCAGAGGCGGCAGAGGCAATCTACCGCCGACTTTTGCAGGAAGCGACCCATCCGAAAGTGATGACCCAAGCTCGCGAAGGCGTACAGCGGTTGATGGCAACGGCACAGGCACAGCGGCAGACCGCGATCGCAGAAGCCACTGCCGATCCCGCCAATGCTGAACAGGGCGTACTGGTGCTAGAACCGATCGCCTCAGAGGCAAAACAAGCTGCCGCCCAGCAGTTTGCCAAAATTATGAAAATTGATGCTTATGCGGCTCGGATGCTGCTGCCGAGTCGCGGCTGGCGGTTGTATCGAGTGGGGGCGATCGGGGAATTGCAGCTCTATGGTCAAGCTTTGCGGCAGGCGAATATTCCGGCGTTTTGGGTATCACTGGCAGCGCTTCAGCAGATCCGGGTGTTTCGGGTGCAGTTCATTCAGGCGGTTTCGCCCCAGCCGACGATCGTTTGCTTGAATGAAGCCGATCAGCCCGGTTCGCTGACGTTTGACTGGGCGGAGGTGTGCGATCGGGTGGGGGGACTGCTGCCGATTTTTGAAAGCGTGGTGGACATTGCCAGTCATGCCCCGTTTCAGCGGCAGACTTTGCGGCATCGCGAGGAAACGCAGGACTATGCCCAACTGTTAGATTTGCATTTGCCAAAACGTCGCTGCATTCTGCGATTTTGCGATCGGTCTTATCAGTTTAATCAGGGCGTGGTTTTCAACGCGAGTCAGGATGGTTCGGTGAGCCAAGCGACCACTCGGATCCGCTGGAATCAGCTTGCCGCCTTTTTAGACGATCGGCTTGCCGCCACAAATCCGCTGGCTCAATCTGGCTCAGAGTTTACGCCGTTTGCCGAGACAGCCTTAGAGCCACTGGCGATCGCCCGTGATTTTCCTGCCCATATTGATCTGCTGCGTAAACAGCCGTCGCTTTGGGATCAAGCGTTTCACCTGTACAGCAGTCTGATTTTTTGGCGATCGTCGGTTTAAATAGAACCTTAAGTGGGGATCAGCTCACCCGGACGCAGTTTCGCCCATTTGCCGACTTCTTCTTTGAAGCTGAGGCAACCAACCACATCCCACTCCATCTCAATTTCGTCCTGGCGCGGACGAATGTTAACGTTGATCGTAGGCTCTGTTGCCTCAAAGGTTGGAGATTCGGTGAGATGAAGCTGTTGATGCTGGTGTTCGACCGCATGGTATGTGGTGCAGCGATCGACATAGTGGCAGTTCACGCAAATACACATCTGTTAAGCCCTCCGCAGCGGCGACCAAATTAAATTTAGTTGCCTCTTTTTTGATAATGTAGCTCAAGTTTTGGTAAAACAGGCGACCAGCCGCAGGTGAGATCGCCACAATGAAAAGAGAGATCCG
>JBBSFA010000879.1:0-2189 GCA_038239185.1 Elainellales cyanobacterium
AGCCTTCAAAGTCGCGATTGACTAGGTGTACGATCGCCTCAATTAAGCCATAGCGTTGGTAGGGCTTGATCTCACTCATCATGCCAAAGTCCAGATAGGCTAGCTTGCCGTCTGGGGTAACTAGCAAGTTGCCGGGATGCGGATCGGCGTGAAAAAAGCCGTGCTCTAGCAACTGCCGCAGGGAACACTGTACGCCCACTTCAACCAAATAGGAGGCATCGTTGCCCTGCGATCGAATTTCTTGAGCGTTTGTCAGCTTCACGCCCGTAATCCATTCCATCGTTAGAACGCGCCGATGCGTGTACTGCCAGTAGATGCGCGGCACGTAGATATCTGGTAAATGTCCGTAAAGCTGGGCAAACCGCTCGGCGTTATGTCCTTCTTGGGTATAGTCCATCTCTTCAAAGATGCGCGTCCCAAATTCGTCCATGATGCCGACTAAGTCGCTGCGAATGCGCTTGACGTTGTTGGCTGCCCAAATTGCCATCTGCCGCAGAATGTATAGATCTAGCGTGATTTGCTCGGCTAGTCCGGGGCGCTGGACTTTGATTGCCACGGTTTCGCCGCTCTTCAGCTTACCTTTGTAGACCTGACCCAGCGAAGCCGCTGCGATCGGCTGTTCTGAAAATTCTGCGTAGATTTGGTCTGGGCGATCGCCCAACTCTTCCTGGATAAAGCCAAACGCGACCTCGTTGGGGAACGGCGGGAGCTGATCCTGGAGTCGCGTCAATTCGTCTAAATAGCTGGGCGGCACTAAATCGGGGCGAGTCGAGAGCGCTTGACCGATTTTGATGTAGGCAGGACCCAGCCGGGTTAAAATTTCTCGGATTTTGATGGCGCGCTTCGGCTGGTTTCGCTCAATCTGCCCGGTTTGCTTATCCCACAGCAGCGATAGCGCAAAGATAGAGAATGTCCAAAAAACGTTGAGGATTCGTCCCAACACCTGCAACGGACGGCGACTGTATACAGCAGCGATCGCCTCTGGGTCATAGCGCATAGCCACAGCTTCAGCATCTGTCTGCACGGACTTAAGGTGCTCCTCTGGGGCGGGGTGTGGCTCACTGTCTACCACGATCCCGCGAGTCGCCTGTAAATCTTCAATTTGCTGAGGAGTCATAGTTTGCATGGTGATGGAAGTTGGCACGGTGATGAACTAACCCAAATATGAAATGACCCAAGCGAAGCGCCAGCGATCGCCCTTCGACTACTGTATCTTTACTTTTTGCAACGTTCGCCTTCTGAAAGGCGGAGAAAACCCGATCGCGGCAGTCCTGATTTCCGCCACCCTGCCTTTGTAAAGTATTGTAACAGCGCATTTATCCACTACAGCAAATTTGTTGAAGCTGCTGCAATCTTGATCTTGGTCTAGGGTGGCGATCGTCTCATCGGCTGATAGGGCAGTAGGTTTGAATTTTTGGTTAGGATGCAAAAACAAGATATTCCTAAACAGTGGAGGCTATTTTGTACGGAGCCGATCCAAAAGATAAGCATCCGATGAAGGGATTTCCGCAAATCTGCTTCATTCAAAACACCGTGTCCAATCCGAATATCATCATTGGAGATTACACCTATTACGATGATCCGGAAGACTCGGAAAACTTTGAGCGTAACGTTCTGTACCACTTTCCTTTTATCGGCGATCAGCTCATTATCGGGAAGTTCTGTGCTCTAGCAAAAGACATAAAGTTCATCATGAATGGCGCAAATCATAAGCTAGACGGATTTTCCACATACCCGTTTCAGATCTTCGGCAACGGCTGGGAAAAAGTTATGCCTCAGCCTAAAGAGTTGCCCTACAAAGGCAATACAGTGATTGGGAACGATGTGTGGATTGGCTATGAAGCGGTAATCATGCCGGGGGTACAGGTAGGAGATGGAGCCATCATTGCCGCAAAATCAGTTGTGGTGAATGATGTTGCACCCTACACAATTTTTGGAGGCAACCCAGCCAAGCGTATTCGTCAACGCTTTGATGATGAGGTGATCAAAGCCTTACTTGAAGTCGCTTGGTGGAATTGGGACATTGGCAAGATTACACGCAACCTGGAGAAAATCGTAGCGGCAGATATTGCGGCTCTGGTTAACTGCGAGTAGTTCATCGACTCTCGCATACCCGATAAACGGATAGGCACTAAACTGTTAGGTAGTTTCCTGATCCTGCTGGGTCGCCTTCATGCTGATTTCCCTTC
>JBBSFA010000880.1:0-2189 GCA_038239185.1 Elainellales cyanobacterium
CCTTTGATCTGGGTGGTCGTGTACTTCAGGTAATGGGTAGCCCAGGACATGAGGAGGCAGAAGTATCCATCTATGACCCTTACACTCAAATTCTCTTCACGGGCGATATCTTTTATCCAGGGCGACTCTATGTCACGGATTGGCAAGCGTTTCAAGGTAGCATTAAACGCCTAATCAAGTTTACCGAAAACAATCCCATTACACATATTCTTGGATGTCATGTCGAGATGTCGATTTACCCCCGCATTGACTATTTGATTCGCTCTAATTATCAACCTTATGAACGCTCTCCCCAAATGACCGTTGAACAGTTGCGATCGGTGCAAACTGCGATCACACAGATCGATGGTAAACCAGGGATTTACCTTTTTGATGACTACATTATCTACAATGGCATTCCCGATCGCTATTTCACCTATGACTCCAGCAATCCCGATGTTGAGCCAGGTGCCGTGGGTTAACTCAAGCTTCTGAGTTGTTCTATCACGGCAGGTAAACTTCGATAGAGAAGACCCAATGGAACAAGGGGCTAATACCCCCTTGTCGCCACTTCCAGGATTATTGGGGAGCGATTCCAGCGCGGTTTTCAAGGGCAATGATGCGCTCTCTCAACTCAATCACCAGCGTAGCCAATCGGTTAAACATTGGATCAGAAGCCAAGACAGAATTGCTGGCAGGAGGAGACGACACTCTGGGAGGAGCAACGCTAACACCAGAACCGCGATCACCGCGAGAGATCTGAGAGGCAAGCTGACTGAGCTGCGATCGCAACACGCTATTTTCTGACTCTAAACGAGACACACGAGCATCAAGCTGAGAAACTGACTGGGCCGGAACTGCGCCCTGAAAGACAGACAGCAGCAGCATTAGCGCCAAAACAAAGATCAGAATCGGCTTAAACAACCTAGATTGAAAGATTTTGGAGAAAGGTAGCATCACTTTAGAGATATAAAATGGCCCTCTTCTACGATGCCACGCGCTCTATTTGATCGACTACATTTGGCTACTCACCCAATCAGTTGATTCACAACGTTCAATCTTTACTGAACGTTGTGAATATGTTAGCTTAATAAATGTAAAGCGATATTGCTTCAGCTGTCAGTCATATGCAGTCGAAGCCGATCGATCGATGCTCATTCACCTTATCTCTCTTGAGTCAGATCCAGCAGTCTAAGCAGGCATATTTTGCAGAAGAAGTCGGTTTGAGATTTGAGTCAGCAGGTCTACCGCGAATGGCAGGACGAATTTTTGGATGGCTTTTAGTGTCTGACCCGGCGTGGCAGTCCTTAAACGAGCTGGCAGAGGTTTTGCAAGCTAGCAAAGGCTCGATCAGCACCATGACTCGGCTTCTGATCCAGGTCGGACTGATTGAACGAACTAGCTTACCTGGAGAACGGCGTGATTATTTTCAGATCAAGCCCAATGCCTGGACTCAGATGTCACAGCAGCGTCTAGCCCAAATTACCTCATTTCGTGAGTTAGCTGAGCGAGGGCTATCGCTGATGGCAAATGATCCGCCCCATCTACAAAGTCGCTTGCAAGAAATGCGCGACATTCATGTCTTTTGGGAGCAAGAATTGCCATTGGTCAATGAGCGCTGGGAACAAAAACAAGCTAAATCTGACCTCAAGAAGTAGAGTTCAATCCATCGTTGCCTTTACCGCTAATCTTTTTATTGAATTCATGCTGCTGACTGAATTTACGCTGCGCCTAATTCCTGATCACTCGGTCTTCTATCCTTAGCTTCTCTAGGACTTTCTGTTCATGCAACTTCCTTTTGTTGGTAAAGTCCGCCAGCCTGCGACTTGGCTGATTGGTTTGGTTACCGTTGGCATCTTAGGTACAGCGACCGCTTCTTACCTGACGATTCGCGATCGCACCACTCAACCCGATCTGGCTGCCATCACAGTACCCGTAAAGTCGCAGCAGCTTACCATTCGTATTACCGCCAGCGGTACGGTACAGCCGATTCAAACCGTCAACCTCAGTCCCAAAAATGCGGGGGTGCTGCAAGAACTCTATGTCGGGCAGGGCGATCGCGTCACTCAGGGTCAGGTGATTGCCCGGATGAAGAGTGATGATGTTCAAGCAGAACTGACCCAGTCTCGGGCCAGAGTGGCACAGGCCCAGGCTCGCCTGGCAGCATTGCGAGCTGGCAACCGCCCACAACAGGTTTCTCAGGGGCAAGC
>JBBSFA010000881.1:0-2187 GCA_038239185.1 Elainellales cyanobacterium
CGATCGAGGATTCCCAGCACCATTAGCAGCGATAAAGGCGTAGTGGTGTACAAGACTTCTTTGAGGAGAATCGTGGCGACCGAGCCAACTCCCAACCCCAACAGCGATAGATTTTCTAGAGCACCTAACCAAGAGTGTTTTTTCATTGCAACTCGCGCACGTCTGATGGACTTTTCTGATGGACTTTTCTGATAAACTGTAATGCTCTGGAGGCTTTGAGACTCTAAATCTGGCAACTCGATCGCTCGTTAGAAGCAAGTTGAAACATATCGCTGGATAGATTTTTACCCAACTGGAAAATACCCTCAATGAAGTGAAGAAGGGCTTATTCTTCTTTTCTAACCCTGCTTCCTCAGTCAGGAAATTTTCTGAGATATTTTTTAAGCAGGCGGATTTAGACCTGTACTCTATGCGTGTCCACGTACAGATTGGGCTAGTTCGATCGCTCAAAGGGCGATCGTAGGATTCAGAACCCGTATTTAATTTGACCCACATTTAATTTGACCCCTCGATCGCTCGGAAAGTTTCCTGCATTGGGTCTGCTGATTACGACAAGAACGTAAAGCTTTACAGACAAAACTACCGCCGATCGAGAAAATCGCGCTATATGAAAGTCAGGGGTTAATCCGACCAGCTTCCGCTTTCGTAATTAATGAAAAATCGGGCAAGAGAAGGTTTTTTATGGACTTTAAAGATTTTGCTGGACTCATTCATCCCTTTCTGGCGATCGGTTTTGTCTTCCCCTTGCTGGGGGTAGTGGTTCACTTTGCCACTCAAACCCGCAGTCGTCGGCTCAAACTGAAGGAGGGCGGCGCAGAGGGCAAAAGCAAAATTCCGCCCACGGTGGGGGCAGAACACTTAAAGATGGGGCGGTTGTTTAGCAATGCCGTGGTGATTCTGGCGTTGCTGGGACTGGCTTACCCGATTTTTTCTGGATTTGCCGAGAAGCAAACTTGGAATCAGGAAGGACTGCGGGTCGGGTTTGTGGTGCTGATGTATGGGCTGGCGATCGCCTGTCTGGTGATTTTGAATCGAGCCAAAGCCAAACTTTGGCGCGGGGTGTTTGCCACGCTGACTGGCATGGCGCTGATTTTAATTGGCTCTCAGAAAGAGGTCTATTGGCACGGTGAACTGAGCAAAGCTTTTCAGAATCCAGCAGAGTGGGGAAACATTTTGACTTCGCACTACTACTACGGCATGACTGCGGCGATGCTGATGATTTTTTCGCTTGCCATTTTTCCAGACATTTACACCGATCGCAGTCAAGGCTGGCGCAAGGTGCATGTGATTCTGAACAGCTTTGCCTTCTTGGTGCTGATTAGCCAGGGGTTTACGGGAGTCCGCGATTTGGTGGACATTCCGCCAAGCTGGCAAAAACCCTATATCGAGCAGCTTTATGACCAGAAAAATAACTGTCAGCCGCCCAACCCGCCCGGTGCTTGTGTTGTTCAGCCGAAAAAATAGCGGCTTTATCTGCGATCGCGGTGGGCTTGCTGGGTTAGATACTTTTGGTAGCGCGGCGATAACCCAAACAAAATATTGCTGCTTTGCCAGACCAGCGTTGAAATCGTGATTGCGATACAGAACGCTAGACCGATCGCCGGAATCCGGTTGTAGGCGATCGCATAGCGCAAAGCTGTCCAGGTAAAATAGCGGTGCATCAGAGCCACCTCGTCGCGCACTGCCCACAGGCTCAGGGGAGCCAACACCAGCCAGCAGAATCCAACTGCCAGCCAGCGGCGATAAACTTGGCGACGATGCAGCCGATTGATCTCGGTCTGAGAGGGAAGATTATCCATAAGCTGTTAGGCAGTACCACCTTTAGGATAGTGCGATCGAATCGCATTGCCCCCCCGATCGAGCCGCGCTTGTTATCCTGTAGGTGTCGCCATTTTGCTCCTGCACCATGACCCAACCATCAGCTCGTATCTGCATTTTAGGGGGCGGCTTTGGAGGACTCTACACCGCACTTCGCCTCAGTCAGTTGCCCTGGACAAAGCTGGAAAAACCAGAAATTGTGCTGGTCGATCAGCGCGATCGCTTTGTATTTTCGCCGTTGCTTTATGAACTGCTGACGGGAGAGCTAGAAACCTGGGAGATCGCGCCGCCCTACACAGAGCTACTGGCGAATACCAACATTCAGTTTGTGCAGGCAGAAGTGGCTAGCATTGATCTGGACTCCAAACA
>JBBSFA010000882.1:0-2172 GCA_038239185.1 Elainellales cyanobacterium
GCCAATTCCGGGCCAGGAAAAAATTGTTTCAGTCAGAATTGCTCCACTCAGCAACGTCCCAAATTGCAGCCCAACAATCGTAACCACGGGCAGCAGGGCATTCTTCAGCGCATGTTTCAGGATGACAATTCGCTCGATTAATCCTTTAGCTCTGGCGGTGCGGATGTAATCCTGCGACAGCACCTCCAGCATGGCACTGCGGGTAATCCGAGCGATGATCGCCAGTGGAATTGTGCCGACCGTGATGGCAGGTAACAGCATATGAGATAGGACATCGCCAAAAGCACGCGGATTGAAAGTCAGCAGAGAATCCAACAAATAAAATCCGGTGATTGGATGTAGATCGGTGTCTATGCTTAAGCGACCGCTGGGCGGCAACCAGTGTAGATTCACCGCAAACAGGTAGACTAGCAGCAAGCCCAGCCAGTAGACAGGCATCGAAACGCCCAGCAGCGAGGCACTCATCGCTAGATTATCGATCCAGCCATTCTTGCGTACCGCTGCAATAATTCCGGCGGGAACGCCCAAAATCATCGCCACCAGCATCGCCGCCACCGACAGCTCAAAGGTTGCAGGCCAGCGAATGGCGAGCTCCTGAAGAATCGGAACGCCGCTCATGATGCTCTTGCCCAAGTCAAACCGGATCAGCTTGCCCAAAAACGCCAGGTATTGCAGCGGCAAGGGCTGGTTGAGTCCAAGTTGCCCCTGAAGCTGTTCGATTTGTTCCGGTGTGGCTCTGGGACCCAGCAGCACCACCGCCGGATTTCCAGGAATGAGCTGGAGAAACAGAAAGACCAGAATTGTGATGCCCAAGAGGACAGGCAGAAGATCAAGCAGGCGTTTGGAGATATACCGCAGCATGTGACTTCGGGGATACAGGGATAGAAGAGAGGGAGAAGCAAAACGCTCCTCCCATCCAGTGGACTTTATTTCTTCTCGATTTGAGTGAATGGCTCACTGCCAAGCGGACTTGGCTTCCAGCCTGTTAGGTTCGATCGCTGTGCCAACAACGGCTCCGAGTGAACGATCGGCACCCGCAACGCATCCTCGTAAGTGATTTTCTCGACCTCGGCGTACATTTTGCCACGGGCAGCTTCATTGCTGTCTTTGCGAGCATCATCCAGCAGTTTGGTGACGCGATCGTCTTTCCAGTTGCCAATATCTTTCGTGCCGCTAGGGGCAAAGTGATAGAACAGGAAGTTATCGGGGTCGCCGTAGTCGCCTGTCCAGCCCATCATGTATGCCTGATAGCCCGGAGCCTTAAAGCGATCGGCTAGGTATGCCGCCCAGTCTTTGGTGTTGAGCTTGACGCGAACGCCGATCGCCCCCAAGTCTGCCGAAATGGCTTCAGCGATCGGTTTGGGCGTGGGATAGTAGGGACGCGAGACGGGCATGTACCACATCTCTAAGTCAAACCCATTCGGGTAGCCTGCCGCTGCTAGCATCTTTTTGGCTTCGTCGGGATTGAAGGCATACTCCTTGATGCTGGCATCCTGATAGGCTTTCAGCGACGGGGGCAAAAAGTGGGCATCGGTTTCGCCTAAGCCTGACCAGAATGAATCGACGATCGCTTTGCGGTTGATTGCCATCGCTACCGCTTGCCGCACTTCTTTCTTTTTAAACGGCTCATAGCTAGGGTTCAGTGCCAGAAAGCCGACATTGAAGGAAGGACGGCGGATTTCCTTGAGGCTGGTATCGGCTTGCAGCTCTTTGAGCTGATCAGGTGCAATGTCTGTGGTGAAGTCGATGCTGCCTGCCCGCATTTCTGCCAGTCGAGCCGCAGGTTCTTTGATCGTGCGGAAAACGACTTGCGCCATCTTGGGCGCGCCGCCCCAGTAGTTAGGATTTTTCTCCAGCACTACTCGATCGCCCGTCCGCCACTCTTTGAAGACATAGGGACCCGTGCCAACTGACGTGGAGCTAGGCGTGCCATAGCTGCCGCCTGCCTTTTTGATCGCATCCGGGCTGGCGATGCCAAAATACCCCGCAGCGATCGCGGAAGGGAATGCCGCAAAGGGTTCTTTCAAGACAAACTGAACCGTTTTGGGATCAACGACCTTAATGTCTTGCAGCAGCGAGTCGGCGCTGCCCTTGTAGCCGCCAAACAGCCCCGACCAGATTGCATAGGTCTTGCCAGCACTGCGGAAGCCCAGCGGGTCTTTCTCGTCCCAC
>JBBSFA010000883.1:0-2169 GCA_038239185.1 Elainellales cyanobacterium
GCAACAAGACCGATGTTGCGAGTGTCGATGACATGGGGTTGACCTTTGAGCGAGTGAACCGCATCTTCCCAATAGCCTGCCATATTGTTGGCGCGATCGAACAACCCTTCTTCCTCATAGGTATCCAGCGTTGCCAGGGCTGCGGCGCAGGCAAGCGGATGTCCCGAATAAGTGTAGCCGTGGAAGAGTTCGATCGAGTTCTCAGAACCCTGCATAAAGGCGTTGTAGATCTCTTTGCGGACAAACACAGCCCCCATTGGTACAGTGCCGTTGGTAATGCCTTTGGCGACACAGATCATGTCGGGAATCACGCCAAAATAGTTGGCAGCAAAGGGCTGACCCAGCCGACCAAAACCTGTGATCACTTCGTCAAAGATTAGCAAAATGCCGTAGCGATCGCAGATTTGCCGCAGTCGTTGCAGATAGCCCTGAGGCGGGATTAACACACCCGTTGAGCCAGCCACTGGCTCGACAATTACAGCCGCAATGTTGGAGGCATCATGCAGGGCCACAATCCGCTCTAGCTCGTCAGCTAGATCTGCGCCCCATTCAGGCTGACCCCGCGTAAAGGCGTTGTGCTCCAGGTTATGCGTGTGAGGCATATGATCGACACCGTTGAGCAGACTGCCGTAAAACTTCCGGTTTGAGCCGATGCCGCCGACCGAGATGCCGCCAAAGCCAACCCCGTGATAGCCGCGCTCCCGTCCAATCAGCCGTTGGCGCGTCCCCTGACCACAGACCCGGTGATAGGCGATCGCAATTTTTAATGCTGAATCGACGGCTTCAGAACCAGAGTTGGTAAAGAAAATATGATCTAAATCTCCAGGCAGCATTTTTGAGAGGCGATCGGCCAGTTGAAATGGTCCGGGATGCCCCATTTGAAAGGTGGGGGCAAAGTCCATCGTGGACACCTGTTTTTGCACGGCTTCGACAATACGAGGACGGCAATGTCCGGCGTTGACGCACCACAAGCCTGCTGTGCCATCCAGGACTTGACGACCGTCTTCGGTGGTGTAGTGCATGTCTTTGGCAGACACCATCAAACGCGGCTTGGCTTTAAACTGCCGATTGGCTGTAAAAGGCATCCAGAAGGCTTCCAAATCAGTCTGTAGCGGTGAAAAAGTAGGAGAAATTAGCTCTTGTACCATAAGGGGTTCCAAATGTTGGCTTTTGTCGCGATCGACCAGAATCAGCACCATCCAAAATCAGCACCGTAATGCTCAGATTCTTGATCATTCTATCGCTGTCTTTTTCACCTCTAGTTCTTCCACTCCCTTCTGTTAACGTTTCTTGAAATGAACCTCTCGTCGCTTGACAACCAGGGCTTAAGCCTCATTGAACCCCAACATTCTTGCCGCTCTCTGGTCAGACATTCGGCTTTAGACAAATCACTAGGGCTTTGTCAATCTCTCTCACCTTGATTGATATGGCTGCTAATTCCGAGAAGCGATCGAATCGGATGATTTTAATCGGTGCGCCAGATTGGGTCAGGACGATCATTCATCTGCTGCATGTTGCCCGGATTACGGAGGTGAGGGATTGGTCTAAGTTGACACCAACCCGTCATCCAGATGAGGTGATTAGCCTGATGCAGCGTCCCAAAGTAGACAAGTAGGGGAAGTTTTGAGTTTTGGGTCTGGAGTTTTGAGTTTTGTAGCTTGCTTCTGCGAAGCAGTGAGTGAGGTTTTGAGTTCTGAGGGGGAAGGTTTGAGTTCTGAGGGCAACATTCCGGGTTCTGAGGGCAACATTCCGGGTTCTAAGCTTGAAATTTCGAGTTCTGAGCTTGGAATTTCGAGTTTGGAAGGCGAAACTCCGAGTTCCAAGCTCGACCATTTGAGTATTGCAAGCAACGCTTCGCGAACGGAAGTCGGCGTTTCGAGTTCGGAAGGGGAAATGTCGAGTTCTAAGGTGGAATGGTGAGGGTTGGAGAGCGATCGCTCCATGACTTGCACCTAATTTTTATCTGGTTGCTAGCATAGGTTTTAGAAGAGAACGCCTCCCTTGAAGAAATATGCCCTCCTTGGTTCATGGACAGCCCATCAGTGCTGAAGAGATAGAGCGCATTGTCAGTCGAGAATTTTCTCCAGAGACGTTTGTGCTGCACTCAAAATGTTGCTGCCGCAGAGCAAAACTTTGAGGTTTTGTTGGCTGACTTTGAGCAATTCATCA
>JBBSFA010000884.1:0-2158 GCA_038239185.1 Elainellales cyanobacterium
CACTCATGGTCAAAATCTATGCTGCCGTTAAAACCCACAAGCCCGACTGCATTATTTCATTAGCGCCCAATCCCAAAGCCTTCGCCTACCAGACCTATCTCCAAGATTGGTTTTCGTGGCAGCGGCTAGGCTTTGTGGATGAGCTGATCGTACAGATTTACCGCAGCGACATTAACCGCTACATGTCCGAGCTAGACCAGCCGGAACTGCAAACCGTGCGGCGAAAAATCCCGGTTGGCATCGGCATCTTGACCGGGCTGAGCATCTTGAATGTAGACACCGGGCAGATTGAACGACAAGTCCAGCTTGCCCGCGATCGCCGCTTTTCCGGCATTTCGTTCTTCTTCTATGAAAGCCTGAATAACCGAGATGCGGCGATCGAAGCCCTCTTCCCGCAGCCCGCAACTCGTCCAGATTTTCGGAGCTACGCGAGGCTTTAAGGAAACGCATAGAAAGCATAAAACAGGGAGCTTTAGCTCCCTGTTTATGTTTTCTACGCCACCCCAATAAGATGAGTGGCGATCCTTGAAACGATTGAATCTATTCGCGGTAATCTGTGCGAGTGGTCGGATTAGGCTCTCGGTTCTCGGTACTCTGTCCGGGTTGCTGCGTTTGGATCACGGTACTGAACAGCATTATCATCGCGTTTCTTACCAGCTAGCCCAGCTAATCCAGCCAGCCCCAGCAGTCCTAGCCAGCCCCAGTTGAAGTTATCATCAGTCCGGGTTGAAGCGACATCGTTCGTGCCTGCGGAATTGGTGCCGGGGGCAGTAGTGTCTGGGGAAACAGTTGTGGAGTTTGTGCCGTTGCTAGAGCCACTCTGGGTTTGAGCCGAGGCACTCATTGCCAAAGGCAGCATTGAAAGGCTGACGGATAAAACACCAGCGCCAACTAGCTTTGTCAGATTAGATGCTTTCATGATTATTTCTCCAAGTTAAGGGTTTGTTGGGAGTGGATTCTGCTCTGCGGCTCCATTCACAACTTTGTCTCAGACTATTCTGCTGAAAAGCTGACTAAGTTGAATTTAAGCTGAACCTAAATTAGGAAAACCGCTATACCCATTGACATTAACTGAACTGGAACCCATCTGAATCACTCTACAGCTAGAACCTAAATTAGCGATGCTCTCACTTGAGTGATAGAAAAGCGATCGCCCTAGCAGGTCATATCAGGAACTGCACACGGGGATCACATCAATCGAAATCGCAAGCTGAAATTTTAAAATATCGAAACTTTGGCACCCTATGTCAGTTCCACCCTTGTCAACCATCTAAAGTAGTATTTAAGATAGTCAAACTGCATGTGTTGCTGTTCGCATAGGTTTATCAGAGAAAAATATGTTTGCACTCTTCAAAAAACGTGAGCTAGTCAGTTACGAAGCTAAGTATAAACGCACCCTGATCAAAGGCTGCGCCACTATCTATAGTTACAATCAGCTCCATTGCGTTGAGCAGCTTAAGCAGCATGAGAGAAGTGCTAGCGGCTCAATGCCAGAGCAAATTGTGAGCACGGCTCGATCGCCCTATTGAAACCTGTTTGAAACCCTTTTCAGACAAGGCGCTGCCACGAATCGACTTAAGGTCATTCGCAGCTTTTTAAAATACAAATTATCTCTGAAAGTTTTGCTGGGCGAGGCTTTCAGAGATAACTTGTATTTCACCTGTATTTCGTATGTCTTCTAGCTATGCGTGGCTAGTTCTAGCAGCGCACTATCCCCAGCCGATCGCCGTTTTTCGATCGGCACATAGGGAGCGTTGTGTTGCCCTGTATAAATTTGCGTCGGGCGGAAAATCCGATTGGCGTTGAGCTGCTCTTTCCAGTGGGCCAACCATCCGGCAGTCCGAGAGATGGCAAACACCGGGGTGAACAGATCGGTGGGAATGCCCAGTTTGCGGTAAACCAGCCCAGAGTAGAAGTCTACGTTGGGGTAGATGCCTTTGTGAGCGAGGCGGTCTTCAACGGCTTTTTCCAGGGCAACCGCGATGTCATAGTATTCATCGCGCCCGAACTTTTCAAAGATCTGTTCGGCTAGATCTTGCAGAATTGTAGCGCGCGGATCTTTGACTTTGTAGACGCGATGTCCAAAGCCCATGATCTTGGATTTGCGCTCGATGCAGCTATCGAGATAGGGTTCTACGTTGGCGATCGAGCCAATTTC
>JBBSFA010000885.1:0-2157 GCA_038239185.1 Elainellales cyanobacterium
ATCTGTGCCCAACTCTGCTGTGCATTATTGCCTGTCGCGACCACTGTGCTAGCTGCTGGAATGAATTTTAAGGCTCCGCTAGGAGCCGAACGCATCGGCTTGGCAATAGGCAAAGGACTCTCTGGATCAGCCAGCAGCAGCGTATTGGCAACCAGTCCGGCTGAGTCTGCATCCAAAGTTGCCAGGAGGCTGTCGTAAAGGCGAGGTGCACTGCTAGCGGTAGGCTGACCCGTGAGCCAAGCGGAAAACTGCGGCAGGTTAACAAAGGCAAACCCCAAAGCCTCTTTCGGAAGCTGCGCGATCGCCCATTGATACGCATCGCTGCTAATTAAGCCCTGTCCAGCCACCTGCACCGTATTAATGGCATCGCGTAAGACCTTGGGCGAATTGGCAACCAGCACCACGCGATCGCCCACCACTGCGCTTGCCGAATTCAAATCGGCTTTCCCTTCTGCGCGCTTGTAGGCGATCTGAACCCCCTGATAGGTTTCACTCAGCCGATCTTTCGCTTTGGCGTGGCGCTGCCAAAACCGCTGCATTGATTGCTGCGCCAGTGCTGCATCTTTAGGAGTGAAAGCAAATAAATAGCCGATCTGTGCCCCATTGCTGCGATCGCGATCGATATCCGGGGTAGTAATTGCCAGCATTGCCCGATCGCCCAGCCAAGGCTGAATATCCCGCTGATAGTTGAATTGAGTCTCTGCCAGCAAACTTTGCTGCAACTTTGCCCACGTAGCCCGACGCTGATTCCGCTGACTCGCCGGAACAGACAGCAGATCGGCAGCTTCAAGGCGATCGGGATTAGCCAGCAAAGACAGGACTAAAGGCGATTGCCGCGAAACAAACATCGCCACATCCGAAATCTCACCTGAGTCTTCTTGCGGCGCTTCCAGCGAATGCGATCGCACTACCTGCAATTGGGCGATCGGACTGTTTGCCGAAATCCAAACCGCCCCTGCGGCGGCGGTTGAGAGGAGCAGAAGGGCGATCGCCGCCAAAAATATTAAAAAAGGACGCAGCCTCATAGGGTCAGATCCATCCGTGCGGTATCAACACAGCGCAGTCTCACTACAACTGCCAAACCCTAGTTTAATCTTCTGTGGTGCATCTCCGGTCTAAGGAATCGGCAGCGATCGCAGCAATCGTTCTACAATCAATCCCGCTTTATGTCCCCCTACCGGAATCAGCCGATGCGCTAGCACAAACGGCGCTAAAAACTTAGCATCATCTGGCAAAGCATAGCCGCGCCCTTCCAAAAAAGCCAATGACTGAACCGCCCGATGCAAGGTCACCGCGCCTCTAGGACTAACGCCTAACACCACCTCTTCGTCCTGACGAGTTGCTCGCACCAAATCCAAAATATATTGCCGCAATGGTGGCTCCACCTTGACCTCCGCACAGCGACGGCGTAGCTCCTGAATTGTCACCAATGAAATGCAAGGTTCTAAGGCTTCCAACGGTGTAGCAGGTTGCAAACGCTCCAGCATTCGCAGCTCCTCGGCTTCGGTCGGATAGCCCAAGCTCAGCGACAGCGCGAACCGATCCATCTGCGCTTCTGGCAGCGGAAAGGTTCCCTGGTATTCGATCGGATTTTGGGTCGCAATCACAAAAAACGGATCAGGAACCGATCGCGATACGCCATCGATCGTCACCTGATGCTCTTCCATCACTTCCAGCAAAGCCGACTGCGTGCGGGGAGTTGCCCGGTTGATTTCATCGACCAGCAGCACATTGGCAAACACTGGTCCTGACAAAAACTCAAATTGTCCGCTTTGAGGATTCCAGATATTAGTGCCCGTCACATCGGCAGGCAATAGATCTGGTGTGCATTGAATCCGCTGAAACCGTCCATCGATCGATCGCGCCAACGATTTCGCCAACAGCGTCTTCCCGACTCCCGGCACATCTTCTAGCAGCACATGACCCCCCGAACAAAGGGCGACTAGCACGAGGCGAATTGCCTGTTGCTTGCCCACGATCGTCCGTCCCAGATTTTCAATCAGCCGCTCAATGCTGTCTCTCATGGCTGTCCATATATACTAAGATTCCAACAGCCTGAGTTTTGCCGTTTCGCCATCTTTCTGGATCTGAGCTTTCAGATCATCTAAAGCCGCAAATTTTTGTTCAGGGCGGAGAAAGCTGTCTAAGTACACAGCG
>JBBSFA010000886.1:0-2157 GCA_038239185.1 Elainellales cyanobacterium
CCAGGGAATCACCCCTGGCTGTTTGAAAGATCAGTAAATCATCTGATTTACCGGATTGGAGCTAAGAGGCTGCTGCGGGTTCAGCTTCGCCAGTGCGAGTGCCTAAGACAGAGACGACAACGCGATCGGGTTCACCAACCGCAACGACACCAGCAGGCAGCGGCAGCTCATGCACATGTAGCGCATCCCCGACCTGCATGTTAGATACATCAATTTCGATCGATGAAGGAATACTTTCAGCAGAGCACTGCACCTGAAGTTCGGTCAGCACTGTGTCAAGTGAGCCTCCATTTTGCGTCACCCCGATCGAGTCTCCAACAAAGTGGAGGGGAACGGTAATTTCTAGACTGCCATGACCCGCAAAGGCATAGAAGCTGAGGTGATAGAGAGAACGCTTCCAGGGGTGAGACTGCACTTCTCGGAGCAAAGCTTTGCCGCTCCAGGGAATGTCGGCCACATTAATCTGCACCAGCGTATTGTTGACAGAAGCATCTTTAACCAATGTTTCTGCAACTTTTGCAGACAGCGTTAGCGATAGAGATTCGGTACCGTTGTGTCCATAAAGCACGGCCGGGATCAGCCCACTGCGCCGCAGCGCGTTTGGTTTGCTGTCAGGGACACGCTTTTGACATTCGATCGTGAGTTCCATAAAAACGATTTAACCCATAACATCAACGAAAACTTGACTAAAAACCTGAATGCCTGCGCTTGTTGCTCAGAGGCAACTTCACCAGTGGCAAACCGCTGCTAGACGCTGGCGGTTTGAGCTGCTGCATTGGTATGAAGCAGCGCCCGCTTTGGCCCATGAATCGGGTCTTCCACAATAATGGTCTGGTCGCGGCTGGCTCCCAGAGAAACGATCGCGATCGGTACTTCCATCAGCTCTGCCAAAAGCCTGAGGTAGTCTAATGCTTGCTGAGGCAGGTCTTCTAGCGTACGGCATTGCTCTGTGGACTGTTTCCAGCCTGGCATCACCTTGTAAACTGGCTGACATTGACTAAACCGATCAGCATTGCTGGGCAAATCCTGACAATGCTGACCGTCAATTTCGTAAGCGACACAGACCTTGATCTCTTCTAGATCGTCCAAAACATCAAGTTTAGTGATGGCCAGACAATCCAGACCATTAATTCGCACGGCATAACGACCGATCACAGCATCAAACCAGCCACAGCGCCGTTCTCGACCCGTAGTCGTGCCAAACTCTGCCCCACGATCGCGCAGCAACACCCCCATTGTGCCACTCAATTCGGTCGGAAAGGGCCCCTCTCCCACACGGGTTGTGTAGGCTTTAGCAACGCCAATGACGCGATCGATGATGGTCGGGCCGATACCAGAACCGACACAGGCCCCACCTGCAACGGGGTTGGAGGAAGTGACATAGGGATAAGTGCCGTGGTCTAGATCAAGCAATGTCCCCTGTGCGCCCTCAAACAAAATATTGCGTCGCTGCTTGACAGCATTATAAATTCGTAGCGAACTATCGATCACATGGGGACGGAGGCGATCGGCATAGCCCAGATATTCGGTAATCACAGCTTCGGGATCAAGCGGTGATAGACCATAGAGCTTTTCTAGAATGACGTTTTTAGATTCGATCGCCCACCGCAACTTTTTTCGTAGCCCCTCTGAGTCCATCAGGTCAATGATGCGAATGCCAGTGCGCTCAGATTTATCAGCATAGGTTGGCCCAATGCCTCGCCCCGTTGTCCCAATTTTGTGGCTACCCCGCTGCTCTTCTGATGCCTGGTCAATGAGGCGATGATAGGGCATGGTGACATGGGCGGTTTCAGAAATCAGCAGATTTTTTGTAGAAATATTGAGTTCTTCTAGCTGATCTAGCTCCTCAATCAAAACCTTTGGATCAATGACCGTCCCACAACCGATAACGCACTCAGTATTGGGGTAAAGAATTCCTGAAGGGATCAGATGTAGCTTAAAGGTTTGACCCTGAACCACAACCGTGTGCCCTGCATTGACACCCCCCTGATAGCGCACGACGACATCTGCTGACTTACTCAGCAGGTCTGTAATTTTGCCTTTTCCTTCATCGCCCCACTGGGCACCAATCACAATGACGTTAGCCAAGAGTTTAGAGGTTACTAAAGTTTGCAGAATTACAATTATCGGCAGTGGTTGTCATGAGTGTCAACCGAG
>JBBSFA010000887.1:0-2150 GCA_038239185.1 Elainellales cyanobacterium
CAACCCCAGAGCCACCAGGCAAATCTACAACATATCGGGCGATCGCTCTGTCACCTTCGACGGTTTGGCAAAGGCTTGTGCGATCGCTGCTGGCAGAGATCCAGAGGCACTTCACCTCATTCACTATGACCCGAAGCAGTTCGATTTTGGCAAACGCAAAGCGTTCCCGATGCGGGTACAGCACTTCTTCACCGATATCCACAAAGCCCAAAAAGAGCTGTACTGGCAACCCAGCTTTGATTTGATCAACGGACTGAGAGAGTCATTCCAGAACGACTATTTGGCTTCGGGTCGCGACAAAAAGGCGATCGATTTCTCGACCGATGAGCAAGTTCTAGTGAGCAAGTTCTAGCTAGTCTTGGCTAGGTTTCAAAGTCACAACGCTGTAGGCAGTAGGCGATAAATAGCGCTGAGCCGCCGCTTGCAGAGCGGCGGCGCTGAGCGCTTGAATCCGAGCCGGATATTCCAGCGCGGGCAGCAAATTGCCAATCACCGCCTGATAGTAGCCATACAGGTTAGCGCGATCGCTGGGCGTTTCATTGCCAAACACATAGCGGTTTGCCACCAGGGTACGAATCCGATCGATCTCAGCTTCAGAAATTGGCTCCGTTTGAATGTCCTGAATGTGCTGGGCGATCGCAGCTTCCACGACTGGCAAATTCTCAGCAGGCAATTGGGCGCTGATGTAAAACACCCCCTGTTGCATATAGGTCATGTTGCTGACCGAAATTCCCGACACTAGCCCCCGCTCTTCGCGCAAGTCGCGCACCAACCGCGCCGTGCGTCCGCGACCCAAGACCGAAGCCAACACATCCAGCGCATAGGTTTGCGACAAGTCTGCCATGCCCGGAACGCGCCACATCATCACCAGCCGCGCCTGTTGCAGGCTGTCGTCAATGTATTCTTGGCGCTCGATCGCCGTAAACGGGTCTTCGGGTTCAGCATTCGGCAGTTCCCGCACATGTTCCGCGACTTGGGGGTTAGCGTGGGGGCTAGCGTGAGACTGAGCAGTTTCAAAGCCGTCTATCACAATCTGGAGCAACTGCTCAACGGGCAGATTCCCCACAACTGCCGCCGTCATCGACTGGGGACGATACCAGGTGGCATGGAAGTCTCGCATCTGTTGCGGCTTCAAATTTTCGATCACCTCAGCCGGACCTAACACCGGACGGCGATAAGGCAGCCGCTCAAAGGCAGCTTCCATCGATCGCGAAAAAACACGCCGACGCGGATTATCATCCGATCGCCGGATCTCTTCTAGCACCACAGAGCGTTCCCGCTCAAAGGCATCATCGGGAATCGCAGCATTCAGCAGCACTTCAATCTGGTGCTGTGCCAGTGCGGCAAAATCTTGGGGGGCAGTGGTGATGTAGTAGTGGGTGTAGTCCTGGCTAGTCGCGGCATTGGTGACCGCACCCCGTTGCTCAATCAGCCGTTCAAATTCGCCGCTGGCAAGGCGATCGGTTCCCTTAAAGATCATGTGTTCTAGAAAATGCGCCATGCCGTTAATTTCTTGGGCTTCAACCGCAGAACCTACTCCCAGCCACAGATTCAAATTCACAGCCTCGATCGGCATTTGTTCCGCGACGATCGTCAACCCGTTGGGCAGTCGATGCAGAGTTGGCGCATTCAGACGAGAAACGGGAGATTCAATTAAGGTTGGGGTCATGAAGAAAAAAGTTGGGGTGACCAGGACTTGCTTTGTTTATCTTAATCGCTGGCATCTTCTTTCTGATGACCTGCTTGGGCTTCGTGAGCAGCCCATATCATTCCCATATCATGAAGGTAACGATACCGATCGCCCAAGCTATAGGGAAACTAGACAACTGAAAGCCTAGGAGCAGAACGCAAAATATACCCTAGAAGATAGAAGCCTGCTACGCCCAATGCGTATTACTGAGTCCTCAAGGAGAAATCTCTCTGAACCCTTATTGCTGTAAAAATCTGTCAGGATGTTTGCTATGAGCGAAACCCAGCTTAAACAGAGAATTATTCAAAACAATGCTCTGAGCATGGTGAAAACTAGCGTTGTCGATCACAATCACATCTCCTAGTTTCAACTGAGGCACTAAACAGTCCTTCAGCCACCTCTCAAACAAATCTCGGTTGCAAGATCCTGTAAAGGTCATCGGTGCAAACAAACATCCTTC
>JBBSFA010000888.1:0-2149 GCA_038239185.1 Elainellales cyanobacterium
CTCTGGACGCGCCGGATCAAGCATTCCGACTAGTCCCACATAGATCAGATCCTGCTCGATCGCCATTTCCTGTCCCGACTGCGGCAGTTGATCCAGAAATTTGAAGGCAACTCCTAGGACTCGCGTTCCACTAGAAGCTAGCCTATCGTTGCTTTCGCGAATGCGCTGCTGCCAAGCTTGATCCAGCGGTTGAATCCCTTCGCCCGTCCAAACCTGACTCGAAATTTGCAGCAACCCGCCTACTGCCCCTTTGGTAAAAGCAATGTAGGGCGATCGCGAAATATTTGAAATGCTCGCCAACTGTCTGCCCACTTCTGCTTGCTGCCAAGGAGCACCCTCAAGCTGGTGAATGGTCGTCATGCGCTTGCGATCCGAGTCAAACGGCGCTTCGGCGCGGCGGATCAAGAGCTGATCGAGGGCTGACTTGGCTAAACCCATGCGATCGGCGGCGACGACTAAGGCAATTTCAGTTGGATCACCGATCGCATCTGCGCCTTCTGCGCCTGCGCTTTCTGCCTTTGCGGGCATTGCATTGTTGCAAAGCGCACTCCCCACCAATGTCAATGCCATAGGCGACTCCAGCGGCGTTCCAGAACCCGGTTCATAGACCGATTCCCTGCCGTCTAGCAAGGAAGTCACTTGGGCAAAGGTTTCTCGCATCTCTACTTGCTCACCTGCCAGCGACAGAATCGTCACGGTCATCCGGTTTTCGGTCAGCGTGCCCGTTTTATCCGAGCAAATCGTGGTGACAGAACCCAAGGTTTCTACGGCAGGCAGTTTGCGGATCAGCGCTTTCTGTTTCAGCATCCGGCGGGAGCCGATCGCCAGCGCGATTGTAACCACTGCCGATAGACCTTCTGGAATGACGGCAACGGCCAAACTCACCGCAGTCAGAAACATCTGATTAAAGTTTTCGCCCCGGATGATGCCAAAGGCGAAGATCACCGCCACTAAAGCCAGGGAGGCGATCGCCAATCTTTTGCCGAGATCATCCAAGCGGCGTTGCAGCGGCGTTTGTTCCTGCTCTACGGACTGCATTGAGGTGGCAATGTTGCCTAACTCCGTCTTCATCCCCGTTTCGGTGATCACGGCTTTGGCGCGCCCGTAGGTGACGGTTGTGCCCATGAATGCCATGTTGTGGCGATCGCCCAGCGACAGATTTTTCCCAGCAATCAGGGCGGTCGATTTTTCCATCGACACCGCTTCGCCTGTAAAGGCGGCTTCTTGCGTCCGTAAATTGATGCTTTCCAGCAGGCGGCAATCTGCCGGAATTTGGTCGCCGTCCTCTAGCTGAATTACATCCCCGACCACTAGCTCTCGCGCCAGCACCTGCTGCCAATCGCTATCTCGACGCACTCGCGCTCTGGGAACCGCCATTTTTCGCAGCGCTGCAAACTCTTTGCCCGCACGATACTCTTGCGTGAATCCCAACACCGCATTGAAAACCACGATCGCCAAGATTGCCACTGCGTCTTGCCAGTCTCCTAACAGAGCAGAGACGACCGCCGCCGCAATCAGCACCAATACCATTGTGGCAATCAGTTGCTCCCAAATCATCAACCAGGGGCTTTTGGGCGGGCGCTCGGTCAGTTCATTAGCGCCTTGTTGCTCCAATCGGTGTTGAGCTTCGGCATTAGATAAGCCGTTGGCAGCATTGGTGTTGAGCTGATGCAAGACTTGGGCGGCTTCCAGTTGATACCAATCACTCATAGGAGATTCAAAGAGGTGTGGAGTTGGGGCATATTCCAGCACATTATATCCTTGGACGTTTTGAGAGTGCTGACCGAAAGCTGGACTGATCTCTAGCTCAAAGCACAACACAAAGCCTCGAAAAGGCAGCTTTGAAAGCCATCAGAACCTCCGGGGTACTCCCGCCACATCGGTACTCCGATTGGCGGTGATGGGGGATAGGAGCGCCAAGCAAGCGGCTCGATGCCGCGTAGATTGGCAATTACTCAGGCGATTGTTGACCTTCCACATAGGTTTTAAGCTGTTCAAGTGTTGTCCCTCCTGACGATGCAACAAAATAAGCTCCACTCCAGAACACGGGTTTGCTGTAGACCTGACTCAGTAGTTCAGCAAAGTCCCGTCTGATTAATCGACTTGAAACTGTTTTGAGATTGTTGACCAACTTGCTGACCTCAACATC